>JAKDNL010000007.1 GCA_030451825.1 Pseudonocardia sp.
GGGACCGGTCACCGACCCCGACGCCCGGACCTACGAGCCGGAACCCGTGCAGCTCGCGGCTCTGCGGCGCTACGCCTCGGAGTGGCTGCCCGGGGTCGACGCCGACTCCCCGGTCCCGATCAGCTGCACCTACACGACCACGGGCTCGGAGGACTTCCTCCTCGGGCGCAGGGGCCCGTTCGCGATCGGCGCGGGATTCTCCGGCCACGGCTTCAAGTTCGCTCCGGCGATCGGCCGGATCCTGCTCGACCTGACGGAGGGGAAGGACGCGCCCGAGCGGTTCTCCGGCCCACTCGCCGTCGCGGCGGACGCGCCACTGAACCGGTGTCTGTAAATCCCGGGACATCACGTGCCCCTCACCATGGTCGGTCCGTAGGGGTGAGGCCGCGCTGCCCCGGGCGAGGGACCTGCTCGTGATCGCCACCGTCGGCAGGGCCGATGGCGGAGCAGGCTCAACCTCCGACGGGGACGGGGGCTCCGAACCACCGGTGGGCCGCGGCGCGCAGGTCGTCGGCGCCGGCGATCGGGTCGCCCGCCCACGCCACGTACTGGTCGGGCCGCACCAGCACACCGGCCGGTCGGTCGTCACAGGGCGGCAATAGCAGCGCCTCGACCCGGTCGGTGACCGCGGCGAGGGCGGTCGCCGCGGTGCCGTCCGGTGTGCGGTCCAGCAGGAGCGGGCGTCCCGTGGCGAGCGCCGCCCGCGCCTCCGGCCCGGGATCGGCCAGCAGCCGCCCCACCAGTGGGTGCGCGTCCGGCCCGGCTCCCATGTCGTAGCGCAAGTCGGAGCCGGCGGTGAGCGCGGCGAGCCGATGCAGGGTCGCGTCGTCGGCGAGCAGCTCGGCGAACAGCTCCCGGAGCGCGGCCACCTCCGGGCCGGGCATGAGCAGCGCGGTGATCGAGCCCGCATGCAGCAGCACCCGGCGGGCGGCGGCCCGCCGCTCGGTGTCGTAGGAGTCCAGCAGGTCCTCGGGCACGTCCCCACGGACGACGGCGGCGAGCTTCCAGCCGAGGTTCACCGCGTCCTGCATGCCCAGGTTGAGCCCCTGCCCGCCCGCCGTGTCGACGTGCGCCGCGTCGCCGAGCAGCAGGACCCTGTCGTCGCGGAACCGCTCCGCGTGCCGGTTGTTGCCGCCGTTGAGCCGGCGCAGCGGGTGCGGGCCGGGACCCTCCGGCGCCTCGAACGGGATGTCGGCGCCGAGCACCCGGGCCACGCTCGCCCGCAGCTCGCCGAGGGTCATCGGCCCGTCGGCGGCCGGCTGGTCCCACTCGACGGCCGAGAGAAACGGCGCCCGGCCGGGCAGCGGGGCCCACGTCACCCCTCCGCGATCGGTCCGCACCCCGACGAACGGCGCCAGCGTGCCGAACCCGGGCACGACGAGGCCGCCGGTGACCGGGTCCAGGTCTCCTGGCCGGACGCGGACGGCGCCGAACCGGGAGGTGGAACGGTCCTGGCTGACCCCGGGGAAGGCGATCCCGCAGCGCTTGCGGACCATGCTGTGTGCACCGTCCGCCCCCACCAGGTACGCGGCGTCGATCCCGTAGCGACCGTCGGGACCCTCCACGTCGAGACCGATGCCGCCGGTGCCCGGCCGGAGGTCGACGAGCTCGTGGCCCCACCTGATCTCGGCTCCGAGCTCGGTGGCCCACTCCGCCAGCGCCTCGACGATCCGGAGCTGCGGGACGGGGACGGCCTGCAGCGGGTTGTCCGCCAGCCGCCCCAGGTCCAGCGGCAGCCCGGCGAAGGCGTACCCGGGCGCCGGCGGGACCGGCCGGTCGTCGCCGGTCATGCGGGCGATCAGCCCACGCCGCTCGAGGACCGTGACGACCTGCCCGACCAGGCCGTTGGCCTTCGGCACGGGATCCGGTCCGGGCGCCCGTTCCAGCACGATCGGCCGGCAACCGGCGAGTGCGAGCTCGCAGGCCAGCATCAGCCCGTTCGGGCCCGCACCGGTGACGACGACATCGGTCATGACTCCCCCTCGGGGTCGGCAGTGGTGCAGGCAGCCGGTTCGGCGAGGCCCGCGGTGAGCCGGTGGAGCGCGTCGCGCAGCACCGGTTTCATCGGGATCGGAGGCGTCGCGCCCAGGCAGTGCGTGATCGTGACGTCCACGGCGGCCCCGACGGCCGCGGCGACCAGCTGCGGGTAGGTGTCCCGCGCCGGGTCGGTTCCGGTGTGCGCGGCGACGGCGGCCGCGAGCGCGTCCTGCGCGGTCGCGCTCGCCCTGGTCAGCTCACCCTGCAGGGCCGGCTCGGCCAGCATCAGCCGCACGGCGGCCGCACGCTCCGGATCCGGCGCCGACCGTCCTTCGTCCTCGGGGGCGAGCTCGGCCACCGCCGCGTCGATGAGCGCCGCACGCAGCGGGGTTCCCGCGGGGAGACCGGCCACGGTCTCTGCCACCCGCAGCATCCGGTCCGCGTGTCGCCCGGAGATCGCGGCGGCCTTGGTCGGGAAGTAGTTCCGGAAGGTGCGCGGGGCGACGCGGGCCCGCGCCGCGATGTCATCGATCGTTACGGCCGACCAGCCCCGCTCGGTGACGAGCTCGATCGTGGCCAGGCTCAGCGCATCCCGGGTCTCGCGCTTCTTCCGCTCCCGCAGGCTCGGTTCCGATGCTTCCACGGCCCCGACACTACTCATATTTGCCGAAACGGCAAGATTGCCGATCCGGCAGATCAGACGGGTCCACGCGGGCCAGGAGACGCGCCCTAGCCCGAGCGCACGGACACGTTGCGGGTGTGCTGCAGGATCGTCCACGCGACGAGCTCGGGGTTGTCCACCATCGGCACGTGCCCGACCCCCGGCAGCACGACGAAGTCCGCGTCCGGGACCGCCTCCAGCATCGGACGGCCGTAGCTGCGGAACGGGATCGTCCGGTCCGAACCGGCCCAGGCGATCCGGACCGGGCAGGGCACCGCAACGAAGTTCCGGATCGGGCCATCGATCGTCGCCCGCGCCAGCAGCGGGCCGAGCACGCTGCATCCGGCCATGTCGTCGAAGAGCACCTCGACCTCGTCGCCGGAGTAGCGGTCGGCGTGCTCGGAGATCGAGCGCATCAGGACCCGGCGCAGCCACGGAACGGTCGCGGCCAGGCGTTGCATCGGCCCCCAACCGGCGACCACCGCGCCGACCCGGAACAGCGAGAGCAGCCGGTACATGTCGAGCGGCATCGCCCACGCCCCGGCCGGGGACAGCGCGACCACCGAACGCGCCCGCCCCCGCCGGGCGAGCTCCAGGGCCACCCAGCCGCCGAGCGAGTTGCCGGCCACGTGCGGACTGTCCAGGCCGAGCTCGTCGAGCTGCACGCACAGCTCGTCGACGATCGCATCGATCGTGACCGGCTCACCCTCGGGCATCGGAGGGCCGCCGAAGTGCCCGGGCATCGTGATCGCGTAGACCTCGTGGTGGCGTTCGAGCATCGCCATGATCGGGCGCCACGCCCGCCAGGACGACGTCATGCCGTGCAGCAGCACCAGCGGTGTCCCCTCGCCGCCCCGGTGCAGTGCTGGTGGTATCGGGGCAGGAGGGGTCACCGCGGGCGGGCTCACCGGGGCAGCACCGGGTCGGCCGACCCCGGGTTCAGCGCCAGCACCTCGGAGAACCCGCGGGCCAGGCAGTCGGTGAACAGCTCCCGGTCGGTGATCGCGGTCGTGTCCAGGTTCGCCCCGATGCAGCAGACGTCCCCGTGCGTCACGAGCGTGATCATCGCGGCGCAGCCGGGCAGCGGCGCGAACGGGTAGAGCCGCTCGATCCGGGCACCGCACAGGTAGGCGTCGAACGGAAGCCCCGGCACGTTGCTGGCCTGCAGGTCGTTGCCCGTCGTCGTGGCGCCGCCGACCATCGTGAGCAGCCGCCCGGGCAGGCGCGCCAGCAGCGGCGCCACCACGTCGGTGCTCTCCAGGGCCGGTTCGGCACGGGCGGCCCGCATCTGGGCAGAGATCGCGCCGATCCGCTCCGCCGGGTCCACGATCCCCATCGGCCCGCCGATCCGGGCCGGGGCGAAGCGGTTCCCGCCGTCGCCGTCACCGGAGCGGCGGATCGAGACCGGCACCGACACCCGCAGCGTCGCCTCCGGGGCCACCCGGTGCCCGGACTCGAGGTGGTAGAGCCGGAACGCCCCGAGCAGCGCGGCGAGGTAGGTGTCGTTGAACGACCCGCCGACCGACTTGCCGGCCGCGCGCAGGTCGGCGAAGTTCACGTCCAGCGCGGCGAACCGCCAGGACATCCCGCGCGGGCGCAGCAGGTCCGAGGTGGCGCCCGGGGGCGGTGAGAGCACCCGGGCCGCGGAGCCCAGGTAGCGCACGGACTCGGTGACGGCGCTGATCGGCCGGGTCAGGGCGCCCAGCACGTCGCGGGTGGCGCGGGCGGCCGCCGGGACGACCCCCATCTCGCGGCGGACGAGACGGTCCATCTCGCGGATGTGGTCGACCGGCTGCGGTTCCGGGGCGTCGGGCTGGGGCTTGTCCGGGTCGTGCTCGCGGCGGCGCGAGTGCAGCTGGCTCAGCAGCGCGATCATGCCGAGGCCGTCGGTGAGCACGTGGTGAATCTTGAGCAGGTAGGCCGAGCGTCCGCCGGACAAGCCCTCGACCAGCGTCGCCTCCCACGGCGGGCGCTCCCGGTCGAACGGGGTCATCATCACCCGCTCGGCGACGGCGGCCAGCTCGTCCCAGCCCCCGTCACCGGCCAGGCTCACCCGACGCAGGTGGTAGTGCAGGTCGAACGCGCTGTCCTGGATCCAGTACGGCGTGCCCAGCCCGCCGAGCGCGTCGCGCACCCGCTCCCGGAACCGCGGCACCATCCGCGACGCCCAGTCGTGCGCGGCGACCATCCGGTCCCAGTCGGGCGTGACGTCCAGGATCTCCAGCGCCATCACCGGCGCCCGCAGCCGCGGGTCGGACTCCGCGCGCCACATCATGACCTCGAACGGCGACATCTCCCGGGCGGTGCCCCAGGCCAGCCTCGGGGCACTCATTCCGCCTCCGGCCAGTGCACGAGCGTGTGGACGAACCGGTCGCGGACGTCCTCGGTGTGCTGCGCGACGTCCTCGCGCCTCCAGCCCGAGGTGTCGATCGGCTCCAGCACGGCGACCTCGACGATCCCGCCGCGCAACGTCTGCGCGCCCCGCCACATGATCTCGCCAGCGTTGCGGATCACGATCGGGACCACCGGCACCCCGGCCTGCATGGCGATGTGGAACGCGCCCTTCTTGAACGGGCCGAGCTTCGGCGTCGGCGAGCGGGTGCCCTCCGGAGCCATGGCCAGCGAGATCGCGTCCTCACGCAGCCTGCGCACGGCGGGTTCGAGGGCCTCCTTGGCCTTGGTGGTGTCGCTGCGGTCGATGAACGCGACGTCCGCGGCCTGGAACAGCTGGCCCCACAACGGGATCGACGCGGCCTCCTTCTTCGCGACACCGGTGAAGCCGCCGCGCAGCAGCTTCATCAGGATCGGCACGTCGAACTTGGACTGGTGGTTGAACAGGAACACGCACGGCCGCGCCGAGACCAGGTGCTCGGCGCCGATGACCTCGACGTCGATCCCGGCCAGCCCGAACCCGACGTCGGCGCCGACCCCGCAGGCCATGTCGATGAAGCGCCGGCGCGACCCGTGCAGCAGCCCGGCTCCGACGGCGGCGCCCATCCCGCCGAGCATGCCGCCGTAGAACACGGCGGTGCGCGCGACGTCGGCGACGTCCGGGAGCAGCCCGCCGCGCGGCGCGCAGTCCAGGATCGGCCAGCCCCGCTCGGTGGCCAGCGCGCGCAGCTCGTCGGTCGGGGACACCGCGACCGGGTGCCCGACCTCGGCCAGGAAGTCGACGTCCTCGGTGCCGTTGGCGTAGGCGAAGCAGTGCTGGAGGTCGACGCCGCGTTCCTCGGCGTCGGCGACCACGGCGGCGGCCTTGCCCGGCCCCCACAGCGGTGTGCCGTCCGGACGGCCGGTCAGCACGCCGTGGCGCACCTCGAGCTCGGTGCACAGGACCTTGTCCGCGCCCAGCTCGTCGGCCATCGGCTGCACCTGGAAGCGGGTCGCCGAGGACGCCATGACGACGATGTGCCCACACTCCTTGTGCGTGGCGACGAGCTCCCAGGCCTCCTGGTGCAGCTGCCCGGCGATCTCGGAGACGAACAGCTCCCGGCCCAGGTCGAACAGCTCGGCTTC
Organism: Pseudonocardia sp.; assembly: GCA_030451825.1. Classification (GTDB taxonomy): domain Bacteria; phylum Actinomycetota; class Actinomycetes; order Mycobacteriales; family Pseudonocardiaceae; genus Pseudonocardia. The sequence goes on from JAKDNL010000007.1 coordinate 6,155, forward strand.
GGTGCGTCCCTGCCAGGTGGCCAGGGTGAGCGCGAGGAACTCGCGGAAGTCGTCGTTGGTGCGGATGCCGCGCACCCCGGCCGCGATCGTGCGCAGCAGCTCCACCGCGCCGACGTCGAACTCCCGCAGCCGGCGCCGGTAGAACGCGCCGGCCGAGTAGCCGTCGATGATGGTGCCGTCGTAGTCGAAATAGGCCACGGTGCCCGGGCCCGGCGGGACCGCGCGGATCGCGCGGAGGCGGTCAGCTTGCGACACCGCTGGGTCCGATGTCGTCGGCGCCGGACGGGGTCGAATCCCGTTCGCCGTCCGCGCCGGCCGCGCCTTGCGTGTGGGTGCTGCCACCCAGGACCACCTCCAGTCGCGCCCGTTCCAGGCGCCCGATACGGGTCAGGTCGTCGATCAGCCCGGCCAGCTCGTCGCGCCAGGCACGACGCCGCGCCTGCAGCGGCGCGGCTCCATCACCCCCCGACGGCTCGACCAGGTCGCGGTTGTCGGCCAACCGCAGCGCCGTGGCGTGCAGCTCGCGCGACACCGAGTCCGCGCGGTCCAGCCGATGCTGCAGCAGCATCTGCCGCCCGACACCGAGGCAGGTCTCCAGGAACTCGTCGGGGTCCCCGAGCGGGCCGTCCTCCAGCGCGACGAGCTGCTCGGCCACCACCAGCTGCGCGTCCAGGAACGAGCGCAGCACCCCGGGCGCGACCAGCAGGGGCGCCTGCCGCAGCGCGGCGTGGGCGTCGGACGGACGGGCACTGCCGTGACCCCACTGCGGGTCCAGCACCGACAGCTCGCCGCGGATCTCGGCGGCGAACTCGCGCTTGTCGGAGAAGAAGAACTCGAACTTCATCAGGTCGCGCAGGCGCGCGAGCTCCCGCCAGCCGAGCTCGAGCAGGTCCTCGCCGTCCCCGGCGTCGCCGGCGCGCAGCAGGGCCACCTCGGTCAGCGCCCGGTTGAGCAGATGGTGCAGCGCGCCGTTGCGGTAGAACGCGGCCACGTGGTGGCGCCCGGAGCGGATCGAGAACACCGGCTCTGTGCCACCGGAGTAGATCGTCACGACGTGCGCGTCGGCGAGCCGGTCCAGCGTCATCCGCAGCCCGTGCCGGGTCCGCAGCTCGGCCTCCGGTACCGGCACCCCGCGGGCCTCCAGGTAGTCGGCCAGCGGCGCGACGACGTCGCGGAGCTGCTGCAGCGTCAGCGCCCGGTCTCGTGCGGTGAGCAGCGCGAACGTGACCAGCGACGTCGCCGTCGCCGGGCTCACGCGGTTGATCCCGGCACACACCCGGAACGCGACCTTCTCCAGCTGCGCCGAGCCCTGCTCGGTCTCGGTGAGTGCCTGGCGCAGCGAGAACGGCTCCGCGAACCGGACCCGGGCGGTGCCGATGTGGCGGCGCTGGTCGCGGAAGTACCCCGCCAGCCAGCCCAGCCCCTCGGCCTTCTTGGACCCGCCGCGCTGCTCGGCGGCCATCGCACCGACCTCGTGCAGCTGGTCGTAGACGATCGAGACCGGGACCAGGATCGCGTCCGACCCGGGCCGATCCTCCAGCGCGGCGGCCAGGTAGCGCAGCAGGCCGAAGCGCGGGCGGCGCAGCTTGCCGGTGCGGCTGCGACCGCCCTCGATGTACCACTCGAGGTTGAACCGCTTGGCCATCAGGTGTCCGAGGTACTCCTGGATCGCGGCCTTGTAGATCGTGTCGCCGCCGAACGTCCGGCGGATGAACACGATCCCGGCCCGGCGCCCCAGCGCGCCCATCGGCCAGAACGAGAGGTTGTTGCCGCCCAGGACGTGGTTGCGTGGGAAGTTGCGGTCGTGCAGGACCTCGGCGAACAGCAGCGGGTCGGAGTAGGAACGGTGCGAGGGCAGGAACACCAGCGCGTGCTCCTTGTTGAGCTCGCGCAGCCGCTCCAGCCCGTCCTCGTCGACCTTCACGTCCCAGGCCTTCGTGTGCAGCGGGCCCATCAGCGTGCGGAACGTGTCGATCGCCGGCGGGCTCTGCACCGCGGCCATCTCGTGCAGGCAGGACTCCAGGTCGTGCTCGACCTCGGATCTCGGCTTCCCGACCTCGATGCTCAGGCGCTCGGCCAGCGCGCGGAAACGGGCCGACGCGGTGATCTGCTCGACCATCCGGCGCGGGACCTTGTACCGGTCCCCGAGCAACCGCCGCTCGCTGCGATCACACGCCAGCGTCGCCTGTCGCACGACGAACCGGGCGAACGCGCCGGCGCGCCCACCCCCCTCGGAGGGCGCTCCGCCCTCCTGCGCCGCGAACCGCGACGCGAGATCGCCGACGGTCGCCGGCTCGCCGACCACGATCCGCGCCGACTCGGGGACGCGCCGGGCCATCTGCCCGTGCAGCCGCCACGGCGCGCGGCGCATCGCCAGCGTGGACAGCAGTTCGGTGGCCCGGTTGAACGCACCCGGCTCGCCCTCCGGCGGGATCCAGGCGATCCGCACGGGGACGACGAGCGTCTCGTCGACGCCCAGCCGGGACTCCAGCTCGGGCGGCGCCGCGGGCCCGTCGCCGTACCCGACGACCGGTGCCCCCGGATGCTGCTGCGCCGCCCATTCCCCCAGCAGGGACCGCTCGGTGGCCGAGCGCGCCTGGGTGAGGACGACCGCGTCCACGTCGCCGACTCCGTCTGCCGCCATAGAGGCCCCCATCCACACGACACCCGCCGTGGTGTCGCGCCGAAACCTTCGCACAGACCACCGGCGCGGACGCACCCATGAACAATTTCTCCCGGCGCGCCACCCCGACTCGTGTGTCACCGGGCCGTTGGCGCCACCTCGCCGACCAGCACACGCACGGTCTCGGTGGTGTCCGGCAGCACCTGCTCGACCGAGTCGACGATCACGCTCCGCCCGCCGAGGGACTCCCCGATCGACGTGACCGGAGCCAGCGGGCCGGGCCCCACCACGGCCGGGACGAGCCAGGACACCAGCCAGATCAGCAGCAACGCCGACGCGGCGCCGGTCAGGGCCCCGACCAGCCGATCGAGGAACGACAGGTGCGCCCGGTTGAGCACCCGCGACACGAGCCCGCCCAGGAACCCACCGACCAGGACGCCGAGCAGCAACCCGGCCACGGCCCCGATCAGCACCAGCACGTAGACCGACCCGACGCTCGACCCGTACCCGGCCAGGCGCCCGCTGAACGCCGCGCCGATACCGGCTCCGACCAGCAGCCCCAGCAGCCGCCCCCCGCGGGCGGCGCCGCCCAGGGTGCGGAACCCCCCTATCGCGGCAGCGATCACGATCACCACGACGAGTATGTCCAACCAGGTCATGGACTCCCCCGTTTCTCTCGATACGACCCGCGACGTTCCGGGCGCGCCCCTCCAGACTGGCCCGAGATCCTGAGCGCGGGCTGAGACCGGCGCGGCACCTCGTCGACCCTGTGGCGAACCGGGACGGTGAGGCTCACTGATCCGTGGTCAGGGTGCGGTTCTCCCGAAGGGCCACCTCGGCCCCCGATCGGTCCCCGAGACGTTCGGCGACCGTCGATGCGGCCAACGTCTCGGGAAGTGCGTCGGCGAACTTCAGCCCGCGCAGGCCGCGCGGGTCGACGGCCGGTTCCCGGAGCTCCTGGGCCTGGGACCCGCGCAGCTCGGACGCCGCTTCCCGCAGTCCGATGCCGTGTCGGAGGCGAAGGGCCTGATCCCCGATCCGCTGCCGGGGATCGACGACGTCGAGCGAGGCATGGAGTGTCCGGTTCGCCGCCGATCCCGCCCAGGTCCACCAGTGGACGTCGCCGTCCGCACTGCGTCTGAGCACCGTCCCGTCGGCGTCGACGCTGCCCGAGTGGTGCTCATGCAGATCGTCCAGCACCGCCCGCCCCCGACGGGAGAGTCCGACGCCGGGCAGGTCGGCACCGAGCAGGACGTCACGCATGCCGCGAGTGATCTCGAACGACAATCCGCCCGGCTGCCCGCCCCACTTGGCCCGTCCCGGCAGGTCGGTCAGCTCGACGTGACAGCGCCGCCGCTTCCAATCGACGTGGGTGACCAGCCATGCGCGACCGGCGAGCAGGAGCACCCGCGGGGCACCGCCCGTGTCCGCGAGCAGCACGTCGTCACCGACGGAACCGACCTCCTCCCGTCCGGCGAGGACGGTGAACTCCGGGGCAGCGGTGAACACGGCCATCAGGTCCATGAAATGCCGTCGGCCGAAACGGCGCTCCGCCTGCGGCCCGATGAAGGCGAGTCCACCATCGGTCTCCAGGAAGCCCTCGGCCACGAGATGCTCGAGTATCTCCGCCCCGTCGGCCGCCATGGGGGCCAGGCCGTGCCACCAACGCGGCCACGTGCGGAGACCGAGGGTGTGTTCCTGCAGCGTGAGGGCAAGGAGCTGCTGGGCCACGATGTGCCGGGGCGAGGGCGGCGGCACCACCGGTTCGACCCAGCCCGCTGCCCACGTCGAGAGCAGGCCGGCCGCATGGAGAACCTGGTCCTGGTCGAGCGCGAGAAACAGGCAGTTCCGGGAGCTGCCCGGCCGCCGGCCGGTCCGGCCGAGGCGTTGCAGGAACGACGCCACGGTCCTCGGGGCCCCGATCTGGATGACGCGGTCGAGGTCGCCGACGTCGATGCCGAGCTCCAGGGTCGACGTCGCCACGATCACGCAGTCGCGGGCCTCGGCGAAGGCCAGCTCGGAGCGTCGCCGCTCCCCCACCGACAGCGACGAGTGCGACATGTGGGTCTCCACGTCCCGGCTACGCAGCGCGGCTCCCAGCTCCTCCGCGCGGCGCCGGCTGTCGACGAACACCAGCCGCTTCTCACCCCGGTGCAGGCGGCTGATCACGGTCGCGGCCCCGTCGAGCGAGCCCACGTGGTCGAGCTGGACGTCGGAGTCGAGCCCGGCAGCCGGCGGTGACACGACGTGGCGAGGCCGATCCGCGGCTGCGCCCTGAAGCCACAGCAGGAGGTCGTCCGGGTTGCCGACGGTGGCCGACAGGCCGATCCGCTGAATCGGCCTGTAGGCGATCCCGGGGATACGTTACAGCAGGTGCAGCAGGTGCCAGCCGCGATCGTCGCCGGCGAAGGCGTGCACCTCGTCGACGACCACGACGCGTACGTCGGCCAGGAACCGGTGGGCGTCCACCGTCGCCGACACGAGCATCGATTCCAGCGATTCGGGCGTCGTCAGGAGTACATCGGGCCGTTCCAGCTGGGTCTGCCGCCGCGCGGCCTGGCCCGTGTCGCCGTGCCAGTAGCGGGCCGAGCGACCCAGCCATGCGGCGTAGTCCGCGAGCCGGGGTTGCAGGTTGTTCAGCAGGGCCCGCAGCGGGCAGAGGTACAGCACGGAGGTGCCGGTCCAGCCCTCACGCGCCATGCGACTGAACAGGGGCAGCATCGCCGCTTCCGTCTTGCCGCCCGCGGTCGGGGCGAGCAGCAGGCAGTCGACCCCGTCGAGGACGGGCCGCACCGCGGCGTCCTGCAACGGACGCAGTCCCGGCCACTGCAGGGTGTTGACGACGTGGTGCTGGACCACCGGATGCAGAAGATCGAACGCGGGCTCACCGGACAACAGTCAGACCTCGAGATCGATATCGTCCGGCGACGCCGCTTCCCGCTCGCTGCCGGTCAGCTCACCGTCGGTGATCGTGAGCGCATAGTCCCTGCGGGGGTCGAAGTCGGCGAACTGCTCGACCCGATCGAGGACATCGCCGACGAGCTTGCGCAGGAACACACGCGGCGCGACACCGACCTTCCCCCCGAGTCCGCCGGCGACCGCGCCACCCAGTACACGGAGGTAGTCGTCGTCGACGACCCTGCGGATCCGATCGGGGTCGGTGGCACCGTCGGCGAACAGGTCCCGCACCCGGCCTCCGACATCGACCAGACGCTCGAGGTCGAACCCGAGCAGGCGCACCTGAGGTGCCCGCGGGTTGTCGAAGCGCGGATCGGTGGAGAAGTCGGTGTGCAGACGCTGAGCCAGGGGCGGCAGCAGCGCGATGCCCTGACGGCCGTCGTAGAAGGCGGGCGTCCCGGTGATCACGAGATACAAGCCGGGGAACCGGCCCCCGTCGACCTCGTCGAGCAGCTGTCGCAGGGCGTTCAGTGCCTTCGAACGGGCGTCGCTGCGCACCCGTTGGAGAGTCTCGACCTCGTCCAGGACCAAGACCAGGCCCGGATGGCCGGCGTCGCGCAGAACGGTGAGCAGCCCCTGCAGGAAGCCCAGGGCGAGGAAGTGGTCGATGTCGCCGCGCACCCCCGCGGCTCGTTTGGCCGAGGCCGCGACGTGTGGTTGCCCGGCGAGCCACGCCGCGACGCCGTCAGCGGTCTCGATCTCGCCCTCGGCCAGTGCCCGCCGGTATCCGCGCAGCCCGGCCGCGTACCCGGGCGCGGTCCGCCCGACCTGGGCCAGACGCCGTTCGAGCAGAGCATCGACGGCGCGGCCGAGCTCGTCGGGATCGTCGGCGGGAACGGTGCCGTCGGCCAGCACGTCCTCTTCCAGGGCGTACAGCCAGGAGTCCAGGACGGGACGGAACGCGCTCGGCGTGTCGCTGGCGGTGCCGAGCCTCTCGCACAGCCGCCGGTACACCGTCTCGAGCCTGTGCAGCGGTGTCTCGGTCTCCGAGATCTGGACCTCGGCGAAGGCCATGCCACTCGCCTTGGCACGTTCACCGAGCCAGCGGGAGACGAACGTCTTGCCGGACCCGTACTCCCCGCGCACGGCGGTGAACGACGCCGCGCCCCCACGGCATGCGGCCAGCTCGATGTCGACGGTGGGTTCGAGTCGCTCCAGCCCGACCGCGAGCAGGTCGAGCCCACTGTCCGGCACGGTCCCCCGGCGCAGCGCGGCGAGGATCGTCCTGCGACGGGCCGGGCTGACCGGCGTGCTCATCCCGCCCCGTCCGGCGGGAACTGTTCATCGAGCAGCGTGCGGTTGAGCTCGACGGCACGTCCCGAGTCGGCGAGCTTCAGCACGGCGTACCCGTCCCGGTTCAGCACCCGGCCCATCGTGGTGATCAGTCCACGGGGATTCCGCCCGGCCGCACCGGCCGCCTGGACCGCCGCACCGAGCGGCAACCGGCCACCGGCTGCCGCGAGGGCGTCGATGACCGCCCTGAACACCTCCGGGGCGGGGACACGGTTGGCCGGCTGGTCCGCGTGTGCCTCGAGGAAGGCCGCCGAGGCGACGAGGGTGCCGCCCCGACCGGCGGGCGGTCCGGACGACGGGAGGTCGAACAGCCCGTCCCCCTGTGGCGTGGACTTCTTCGATGGCCGCTTCTGTACCGGGGCAGGCGCCACCGGAAGGGCCACGGTGTGGGCGGGCCCGTCCCACCATCCGGGCGGGGTGCCGTGGTGGGGGAACCATCGGTCCGGGACCGGGACGCCCGGCGGGAGCAGGACGGTCAGCGGGATCGCCGCCTCGGCCAGCGTGGCCCCACCGTGGTAGCCGTGCGCCCGGGCACCGAAGCGGATCTCCTCGGTCGCGGCCAGCACTGCCCGTTCGTCGGGGACGAGGACGCGGGGTCCGGTCACGACCACCTCGTCGTCGGCCGGGTCGCCGGGATGCCACCGCGCGCCGCCACCGGGGCGGGACCGGAGCTCCGAGCCGTGCTCCAGGACGTGACCGTGGTCGCTGGTCAGGACGACCACACGTCCGGACTCGGCCGCCCGTTCGAGCAGGGGAGTGAGCCCGGTGACGTCCTCCGGTTTCCAGGCCGGATCGCGCGACTGCCGTCCCGAGGTCAAAGAGTCATCGACGGAGTTCAGCACCACGCCGACGACGCGGCGACCCGCAGGACCGAGGGCGTCGTCCAGCTCCGACCCGAGATCCGCGCCGTCGCGGCCGGCGATTCCGGCCTTGTGCACGAGCGTCGCGCCCCCGGCCTGCCAGAACGGGTGCTGGGCGAAGGCCGATCGCTCGGTCGCCTGGTCGCCGCGGCGCAGCTCGGCACAGAGCAGGCTGGTCCTGCTGTAGGTGGTCTCGGTGGGGAACGCGGCCAACACCGCTTCCCGATCACCGTGCTCGGACCGGACGACCTCCGACCAGCCGCTGCGGTCGGTGATCCGCTCGGCGAGATCGCCGGCCACCGCGCCGGACATCCCGTCGACGACCACGAGCAGCACCGGCTGCTCCACCGCGAGCGGCGCCACGACCTGCGCCAAGAGCGTCTCCACCGCAGGTGCGCCGGTGGGTGTCGTTGCGTCGGCGGACAGGCGCGCCGCGAACGTCCGGTCGTGTTCGGCACGGGCGACACCCGCGCGCCGCGCGACGGCGTCGAGCACCGCCCGCACGCGCGGGTCCGCGTCGCCCGCGCGGATCTGGGCCAGCGCCCGGTCCACCCAGGACAATGTGCGGGCGTGGTCGGTGATCCCCTCGACGGCCGTCGCGTACGACGGTTCGGACCGGCCCTCCAGCCACCGTTGCAGGCGTGCCGCACACCGCACCCGCTCGACCCGGTGGGCTTCCGCAGGTGCCCGGATGTGCTTAGCGAGCCGCTCGAACGCCTCGACACCGAAGGTCTCCGCGGCCTGCACGAGCCGCTCGGTCAGCCCACGCGGCAGCACCGGACTGAGCACGACGAGCTCGAGCGCACCCAGGTCCTCGAGTGCCGTCTCGGCATGGCGCACCTGCTGCGCGAGCCGCGCCGAGGGCGCGTCACCGGCGCACACGACGGCAGCGGCTGCCGCGGCGGCCAGCGCCTCCCGGTCCGGGCGTGGCTTGGCGAACCGAGAGGTGACGAAGCCACCGAACGCCGCCGCTGACCGGGGGTCGGCGGAGGGCGCGGCGGTGATCACCTGAGCGGCCAGCAGGTCGCCCAGCACGTCGTCGCTCGTGTCCGGGAGCGCGACCACGACACCGGCCCCGGCTCCGTGGCGGTCGACGAGATGATCGGTCAGTCCCGTTCGCTCCGCCGCGTCCAGCTCCCTCCACCGGATACGGACTCCGACGTCGTCGAACGCGGCGACCAGGGACGGCAGGTCGGCCTGCTCCGGGTCGAGGCCGAGCCGGGCCTGGCCGACCAGGCCGACGGCACGTTGGTATCCGAGGGTGGCCCCAGTGCTGGTCGGGATCTGCTCCGCGCTCACGAGCGCGATCAGCGCGTCGACGAGCCAGGCCTCGCCGCGGATCCGTGGATCCACCGCACGGGCTCCGAGCAGGTCGGTGAGCAACGTGTACCGGTCGGCCTCGAGCAGCTTGCCGCGGTGCAGGCGCGCGAGCACGGCGTCACCGAGCTCGCTCTCCGGAAGGTCGGTCACCAGCACGGTGACCTCGCCCTCCCGGACCGCGGCGAGGGCGTCCAACACGGCGAGAACCGACCCGCACGGGGCGATCCGGACCCGCACGCCGGCGAGCTCCGACTCGCGTGGCCCGGCCCAGTGTGGTTCGTCCGGGGACCGGATGCCGACCACCCGGCATCCCGCGCCGAGCCGGTCGAGCTGGGTCCGAACCCTCCCGAGGACCGCCCGCTCGCTCGCGGACGCGATCTCAGCTGTCGCCATCGCCGAGGATCCGATAGGTGATCTCCACCCTCGCCCCGTCCGGCACCGCGTCGCGCAGGCGGCCCAGGACGTCCTCCCGTGCACCGCGGAAGGTGCGCTCAGGTGGCGGCGATGACCGAGGTAGGGGCGGCGGGGGCGGGAGCGACGGGACGACGATGAGCTCGAGCGTGTGCTTGCGCGCCTGAGACAGGACGCCCGCCATCGGGGCGGCGTCCTCGTTCGTCGCCGCCCCGGTCCGGAGCGTCTCGCGCACCGCCTGGGCACCCTGGATGCCGAGGGCCCGGAGCTGGTCGAGCAGCTGCCACTCGGTGGTCCGCAGCGTCTGCGCGACCTGAGCGGCCGAGGAGAGCGACCGGCCCAGGGTCACCAGCGGCATGTCGATCTCGGCCGTCGCCAGGGCCGTCACGAGCGACGCGGAACCATCGGCCCGGCGGAGCTCGGCGAGCAGCCGCTGCGCCGTCACGGCGGTGTGCAGCCGCGGCGACCCCCCTTCCACTCCGAGGCGGGGCAGCTGCTCCTCCAGGACGGCGACGAGATCGGCGGCCGGCGCCCGCAGCGTGTCCAGCGTCGCCCCGATCCGGGCGAACCGGGCCAGTGACCGCGGCGAGATCACCCGGGCGTCGACGTCCGCGCCGAACAGCGCACCGGCACGCTCGACGGCGACGGCCCAGTGCTCGGGATCCGGCATCGGCTGCGGGCGCAGCAGCATGTCGTCGCGGACCTCGTCGACGCTCGTCGGCGGGTCGACGATCTGGTTCGCCCGTACCCATGCCCGCCGGCTCAGCTCGGCGTAGGTGGCCACGACGAGACTCTCCACGCGCGTGTCCAGTCCCAGGTCGGCCAGCCACCCGCGAACCTCGCGGACCGGTACGTCCTCGCCCGGCAGGCGGGCGGCGCGGCGCTCGAACTCGGTCTCCCAGTGCCGGGAGAGCACGAACGGCCCGCCGTGTTCCTCGCCGAGCCGCAGCGGATGCGCGATTCGTTGCAGCGCCGGGCGCTCCGCCTTGTCCGTCTCGGTGCGGCCGCCGTCGGAGTCGACGGCCCGGCGCACCACGCCGAGGACGGTCTTCAGCTCGGCCGTCGTCATCGGCTGGCCCTTACGCTGCGGGTCGAGGTCGGGGTGGTCCGGGTAGGTCGCGGCGAAGCTCTGCTCCACCAGCGAACTGAGCGCGTCCGGGAACGAGCGGCCCACCTCGAGCCGGGGCGCGAGCGCGGGATCGAGGCTGATCAGGTGATCGGACCAGTCCAGGACGTTGGCCTCGTCCGGTTTGGCCAGCCCGTAGGCCTGCTTGAGCACGGTGCGGAGCTCCGAGCGAAGGTTCTCGCCCTGGTTGCGCAGCAGGTCGCGCGCCCGCTGACGGTCGTCGGCCCCGAGCCGGGTCGCGTTCTCGTCCAGGCGGGTGCCGGAGAGCAGGTGGTCGATCCGGACGAGCGTGCCCACCTTGCCCAGCACCTCGCGGGTCACGAACCCGGGCAACCAGGCCACGCAACGCGCCGGGCCGCGGCCTTTCAGCTCGGTGAGCCGGTTGCGGTCCTCGGCGGCCGAGAAGTGCGAGGCGTCGAACGGATAGTCCAGGACGATCCGCCAGCGACCGCTCTGTGCGGGCGCGAACACCTCGTCGCGCAGCTCGGTGCGATCCCGGACGTTGCCGTAGACGATCTCGACGATCCGACGGCTGCCGCGCCAGACGATCGAGTGCTCGAGCTCGAACGCGCCGTCGTCACGGACCCCGAGCTCGCCGAGCAGGAGCTCACGGAACAGGCGGCGGTGCGCGGCGTCGTTGTCGACGTGCGCGACCAGCTCCAGGATCTGCCCGGTGTCGACGCCGACCAGCTGCAGCCGCACGCTCGGATCGTCCTCGCTGCCGACCTTCAGCTCCGGGACCCGGCTGGCCCAGCTGCGCAGGCGCCGGATGACCTCCGCGACCTCCTGGCCGGGGATCATCGCCTGCACGGTGCCGTGGTTGAGCGATGCCAGCCGACGTGCCGTCATGCCGCGCAGCGCCGGGACGTCCGGCGCGAGCGCCGACAGCAGCAGCGTCTTGACCAGCCGGTCGTCGGCGCGGAACGCGGCCACGACACCGGCCTGCGCCTCGGCCGTCCCACGCGCCTGGTCCTCGGCGAGCCCGCGCTGTTCGAGCAGCATCGGACGCAGGGTGCGGCGGTAGAGCGTGCCGGCCTGGTCGAACTCGTGCTTGAGCTTCTCGGTGAACGGCTGGTCGTTGCCGTCCGCGATGGCGTCGAACAGGTCGCCGAGCGGCACCAGCTGGCCGAGCCGGAGGTCCTCGCGGCGATCGACGAGGATCTGCTGCATCAGCTTGAGCGCGGTGCGCTCGCGCTGCAGCGCCGAGGACACGTGCACCAGGGTCTGCATGAACGCCGGGCTGAACGGGTAGGTTCGCCGGAACGCGTCCCCGTCGCCGTCGGTGAGCAGCACGTCCCGGGTGGCGCCCGGCAGCGCGTCGGTGCGCTTGAACGCGTCGGCGATCTGCTGCCCGGCCTCGGCGCTGATCGGGCGCAGGATCCGGCGCTCGGCGATCATCTCGAGGTTGCGGTCCTCCAGCGTGACGGTGAAGAACCGCCCGTCCCAGTACTTCAGCTGGTCCTGGAACGACAGGCTCTCGGCCCCTGTGCGGTTGCTTCCGATCAGCTCGCGCAGGTCCCGCTGACGGGCGATGAAGCTGACGATCGGGATCTCACGGGACGCGTCCGAGGACTCGACGAGCTTGGCCACCTTCTCCGTCTCGCGGGTGACGAACGCGGGGTCGCCGATCTTTCCCGCCAGCCAGAGCACGAGCTCGTCCAGGAACAGCACGACGCCGCCGTAGCCGAGCTTCTTCGCGTGCGCGCTGAGCGCGGCCAGTCCCTGGTCCAGCGGCACGAACGCGTTGGCCGAGCCGGCCACGGAGTCGACGTAGCTGGGCATGAACGCTCCGACGGCGCTGCTGATCAGCTCCTGCGCCTCGACGGAGTCCGGCGCGGCCCGGAATGCCTGCTCGACCTTCTCCTCGGTCCAGCCGCTGTCCACGTCGCCCCACCCGCCGTCACCGCCGGGCAGCTCGGCACGGAACGCGTCGACACCCATGCGCCGGCGAATCGCCTGAGCGTCGTCGAGCAGCCCCTGCGCCCGGTAGACGGCCGGCAGCGGAGCCTCGGGATGCATCTCGCGCACGTGCGCGACGTAGCCGCCGAGGACGGCTGCTTCGAGGCTCTCGGCACCGATCAGGTGATACGGAACGAGCAGGAACTTCTGCTCTCCCAACCAGCTGTGCTTGGCCAGTGCTTCTGCCAGCTCGGGACGGGAGCGGGCGGCGACGTCCCCGCGCAGCAGCGCGTGCAGCACCGCCATGAAGTGGCTCTTGCCGGACCCGAACGAGCCGTGCAGATAGCTGGCCTTCGAGCGGCGGTCCGTCAGGGCGGATCCGATCAGACCGAGGGCCTGGTCGAACGACGTCTCCAGCTGGGGGGTGATGACGTACGAGTCGAGGGTGGACTTGGACTGCTGCACACCTTCGGTCAGCCGCAGGACGAAGTCGCCCTGATGGATCCGCTCCGGGATTTCGATCAGCTCGCGGAGCAGCGGCTGCCCCGTACGTGCAGGCATCGTCACTACGTGCAGTCCCCTCGTCAACCGTGCGGGCAGCCTAGTCCCCGGCGTCAGCGCGTGCGCGCCCGCCACGATCGAGTGACGGCCAGACGCGGGCCCGGCTGGGCGCTCCGAGCCACTCCCCACTCGGCCCGGGGGCCTCACCCCGGCCTCCGCGTGATCGACTCCTTCCGCCTCGGCTGCCCCGGCGGGTACAGCTATCGACGAGCATCTCGCCCACCGTCGCGGGCATCTCGGTCGCGGATGCCCATGTGAGACGAGGTGTAGCACTCTTGGAGACCGGTGTTACACTTAGCACATGCCGACCGCGCGTCCTCGTCATTTCGTGACCGAGACCGACGATCTCGCCGCCGCACTGGACGCAGCAGCGACCCGGTGGCCCGGACTGAGTCGTGCCCAGCTACTGGTGCAACTGGCCCTGGAGGGACACAAGGCCGCCCAGCATCTCCACGATGAGCGGCACCGCCGTCGACACGCCGCCGTGCGTGAGCACAGCGGGGCCCTGACCGGCGCTTACCCCACCGGCTACCTGGATCGACTGCGCGAGGAATGGCCGGCGTGATCGTGCTGGACGCCAATGTGATCATCGCCTACCTCGATGGGGACCACGTCCACCATCGGCGTGCCGAGCAGCTGCTCGCCCGCGAGGTCGACGACGACTTCGGCGCCAACTCGTTGACCCTCGCCGAGGTGCTGGTCATACCCGCCCGCGAGCAGTGTCTGGATGTCGTCCGGACCGTCCTACAAGACCTGGAAATCCAGGAGCTACCGTTTCCCGGCGACACTGCTCTCCAGCTCGCCCAGCTCCGCGCGGACACCGGGCTGACGATGCCCGATTGCTGCGTGCTGCTTGCCGCCGAGCACGCCACCGCACGCGTGGCCTCGTTCGACGAGCAACTCACCAGGGCAGCGACCGCCCGCCACCTCGAAACCGTGACCGACTGACCGGCATTCGGCCGGCAGGTAGCGCACTCGCGACCGCCTTTCCGTGCACCTCTCGGAGGCAGCCGCGAGCGCCGAGGTCGAAGGCGCACAACGTGGGCATGTCGCCTACCTGCGCCGACAGGGTCGTCCGAGTGGCAGGAACACGTTCGGCTGACCGGAGGTGGCGCCGATCGCGTCGGAACCACCAGGTGTGCGATCTCGACCGGATCGCGGCCCCGTCGCACGGCAGGCTCGACCCGGCGTCGCACCGGGCGGTCGGACTATCAGAGTGATATCGTCGCGGCATGGACGTGCTGATCAGAGACTTACCGACTGACGTCCACGCAGAGCTGGCCCGTCGCGCTGCCGCCGAGGACAAGAGTCTTCGCGCCTATCTACGCGAGGTGCTCACTGAGCATGTGGCCGTTCCTTCGATGGACCAGTGGCTCGAGCACCTGCGCGAGCTTGGGCCGAACCACGTGGTCCCACCAACCGGGGCCGAGCTCGTCGCCGCTGCCCGTGCCGAGGACGACGAGCTGATGGGCCGTTGACGATCGCCGTCGTCGATGCCGCCACAGTCGTCGACCTGATCTGTGACCTGCCTGCCGCCGACCCGTTTCGGCATCACCTGACCGCGGCCGACGCTGTTGCCGCTCCCGCCCACCTGGATGCCGAGGTGCTCTCGGCACTGGGTCGACTGAAGCGTGCCGGCCAGCTGACCCGCGAGGCCGAGCGTGTGGAGGCACTTCGCACATTTGGCGCCAGACGGTGGCCCCTTCGGCCTCTGTTGTCGGCCGCCTGGGCGCTGACGGACCGTATCGCGGTCCGCGATGCCCTTTATGTGGCTCTGGCGACGTCGCTCGACGCGACCCTGGTCACCTCCGACGCGCGCCTCCGGAGGGGTGCGTCTGACATCGTCAACGTCGTCGAACCGAACGACTGAGCCTGTTGTGCGCAAGTCGAGAGTGGACCCGGCCTGCTGCACGCCCTCGGTCGGCCGCAGGACGAAGCCGCCCTGGGTGGACCCGTTACGGGATGTCGATCAGACCCTGGCAGCCGTCTCGGCAAGGCGAACCTTGCGGTGGCCGTCGGGCGGCCGGATAATGCCGTACTCGACCTCGGCGAGAGTGATCGCCGTGGTGTGCAGCCGACCCACCGCGTCGGATCAGGCGAGCACGTCCGGGTCCGGTTCGATGACGATCACGGAATGTCCGGCAGGTCAGCTGCGCGGGCCATGTCCGACCGCGGTGGAGCGTGCACGTCGGCGCGACCGATCGCCGCGAAACGGATCGCCTGGGCGAGGTTGAGCTGCTCGTCGTCCGGCGCGATGACCGCATCGGTCAGGATCGCAGATCGACGCTGTCGGCCAGCCCGTGCATGGCGTCGCTGGTGAAGATTGTCCACTCGCGGTAGTCCGTTCCCGTCATCTGTCGGTCTACTCGATGACGCGAGCCTGCCAGGACACGTCGCTGTCATCGTGCCCGAGCTGCGGATGCGGTCGACCGTGTGCGTACGGCAGACACCGGTCGGCCAGTTCCGGCGTGATCGCGCCGCCTGTGCTCAGCCATCGGACCCAGTCGGGAAGCAGCGCCACGAGCTGTTCGGCGAAATCTTCCACGTAGTAGTTGCGCACGTGCAGCACGCACAGCGCGACCCGGTGCGGAGAGCAGGTGGCGAACACCGCGCCGATGCGGCTCAGATTCCAGGAATCGGCCAGTTCCTCGGCGTACGCGTCCAGAACCTCCGACTGCGCCGAGTCGTCGGAGACCCTGCCCCGGAGCCATGCGGTGAACTCGACTGCCGCGGTGGCCGACGTCAGATCCGTGTCGGGCCGGCCCTCCGTTGCCGGTACGACGGGAAGAACGACCTCGGCCAACCGCTTACTGCGGTGATACTCGGCGAACTGCTCGGCGTTCTCGCCACCGGGGCGCATGAACCCCGTGTCCGCGGGCAGCAGGGAAGCCAGGAGCGACCGGTCCGTGGCCGGGGCCAGGACGGTTCCGGCCGATGCGGTCTCACCCACGCCGTCCTGCCAGCCGGCGAACGCCGCCTCGGAGGACGGGTAGTAGGCACTGTGCACGGTGAAGGCATCATGCCCGCAGACGTCGATATCCCAGAGTACCAGCGAACGGACGTCTCCGCGGTCTTGATGGGGGCGGTGACGGCGAACCGGCTGCCGTACCGGTCCGAGGTCCACAGCACCGGTCCCGTGACGTCCGGTTCGGACGGCGCGACCGGCAGCGCGCGTCCGGCGGGCAGGTTCCGCAGCCGGTTCATCGCCTCGACAACGGCATCGACATGCGGGTGTGGCAGCACGTGCGTCAACGCGGTCAGGACCCGCCACTGCGCGCGGCAGGTGTGCGAGGGCCCGGTGGTCACCGTCAACGCCTCGGTGATTGCGGCTTCGATTTCTGCGAGCAGCGCCTCGGCCAGGTCGTGCGGGCGCGCGCCCTCGGCCACCGATGACCGCTCTTCCTCGGTGAGCACGGCTCCCAGTCGCGCGCACACGGCGTCGGCCACGATGATGTCAGGCTCGTCCGCCACAGCCCGTGTGACGTCTGTGACCAGATCCGTCGCCAGCGCCGCAGCTCGCGACCCCCGCTGCCCATCGATCTGGGCTCGTTGGGCGGTCAACCGTTCGGACGCCCGTGGCAGTTCAGAGAAGTCCTGCGCCGGGGCAGGGCCAGTTCGGCGACGTCGGGTGCCCGCACGTCAGGGCCGTAGCAGCGCGCGACATGGGCTTCTCTCATTCCAGCAACGACTCGTTGACCCACTCCGGGCACTTGTTCTCCGGGTTCGCATTCGGCGGGAGCTTGCATTCTGACGTCGCCCACACGTCTGCGCAGAGTCAGGAAGGCGGCGCGCCGGAAAGATCGTCCAGGTTCGCGATGCGGACACCGGTCGCGGGGTCGCGTTTCGCGGCACCGGCGGTCGGCATGTCGCGCCGCCGTTCCGGGATATCGATCATCGGTCCGGGCTGTCGGCGCGGTGTCCGGCCCGGATCGATCCACGCCGGCGGGACGAACTCCGGGAGTCCGTCGCGGATGCGGACCAGCCATCCGGAATGATGAATCAGCCGATGATGCCGCCTACACAGCATCACCAGATTCTCGAGTTTCGTATCGCCGAGTTCCTCCCACGGAAGAATATGATGAATTTCCGACCACGAGGGCGGCCGATCACATCCGGGATGGGCGCATCCTGTATCTCGGGCGGTCACCGCGCGGCGGAGTCCGTCGGGAATGGTCCGCGTTGCCCGTCCGACGTCGAGGGGCTGACCGTTGCCGTTCATCACGATCGGGATGACGGCGGCGTCGCAGGCCAGCATCCGCAGTGTCTCGGGTGAGGTCTGGCCGCCGAAGTCGAGCATCCCGGACCGGGCGCGCTTCTCCAGATCCTCGAGGCGCACAATCACCGAGATCTGCGGGCGGCGCCCACCGGTCTCCGGCACCAGCGAGGTGGGCCCGTGTTCGAGGGCGAACCCGCACACCTCGGCCAGCGCCTCCGCCTGACGTTGGGCTGGTTCGCGGGTCTCGTCCGACGACGCCGGCTTGGACTTGGCGTCGATGACGGTGGCGATGGTGTCGAACATGGCGGCGTCGTCGAAACGGCCGGTGATCTTCCCGCCGGGCCGGTTGCGGTGACGCACCAGCCGCAACTCGTTGATCTCGGGTTCGGGACGGTCGTCGGGCTCGGGGCCGTCCTGGTCGAGCTTCTCGATCAGCTCTGTGCCCCACGCCTGCAACTCGGAGGGCGTGTACTCGCCGGTGTGGGCTGCCAGCTCCACCTCGGCGGCGGCCCAGACTTCCGGTGCCAGTCGTTCGGCCGCGCGGCTGCCGAGGACCTTCGCCACGACCTCGACGTGGCGAAGACTGGTGCGGCCGGCGTCGAACACCTCGGTGGTCGACGGCAGTCGCGGCGGCAGCACGGTGCCGTCCAGCGCGACCTTGCCGACGACGTTCTCCGCGGCCATCACGTGTCGGCGGGCCTCGAATCGTTCCCAGCCCAGCAGATCCGCCAACGCGGAGGCGCTGGACTTGTAGCCGCGGGAGGTGAACACGTCCCGCCGCTCGACGGTGGCCAGAGTGCCGACCGAGAGGTGATCGAGCCGCCGCCGTCCGGCCTCGCACGCGATCAGCACGGAGAGCTGCTCGGCATCGCCCGCCCCGGTCGTAGCCGCGCGCAGCTCCTCGACCGCCTCGATGAGGCGGTCGTGCGCGGCAGCGACCCGACCGTCGGACATGCCTCCATGTTACTCGAACACACGTTCGCATTCAAGTCCGTCGTCGCAGGTCGGAGACCACTCGGCGCAGCCTCCTCAGACGCCTGCCCGATCACGGAGCACTCTCATGCCGGCCACCGCTTGCGCTGGTAGTCGTAGGTCTCCTCCGGTGACAGCTCCCTGGTCGAGCTGTTCATCCGGACCAGGAACGTCTGCCGCTGGTCGCCCTTGGACGGGGTGACGAACACCGGGCGAGCGGCCGGCCCGACGACGACCCGTGCCACGGTTCCGCCGTCCATCTCGGTGAAGCCCAACGTCACATCGGTCGCCGCAGCGCGGCCCAGGCGGGTCGACAGCAGATCGGTCAGCCACAGATCCCAACCGTCGGTGTCGCGCTTCTTGCCCTGGAACGGGTAGTCCTGCTCGATCCCGACGACCGCACCGTCGTCGGACACACCGACCAGGAGCGTGCCGCCGTCGGCGTTCATGAACCCGGCGACGGACTTCAGGACGGCGTGCTCCATGGCCGCGTCCTTCTCCCCGGTCCGCAGGTTCTTCCGCCCGGTCGACTTGAACTCGACGACCCTGCTCTCCCCCGCCGCGATGACCCGGCGGATCTCCCCGACGACGTCGGTCCCGTCGGAGGCGTAGGGATTGTCCGACCCGTCGGCCAGGCGGTTGACCGGCTTTCCGGTGGCGTCCTCGATCTGCTTGAGCAGCCGTTCGAAGCGAGCGGTGAAGAAGGCCGGGAAGTCGTCGGCGCGCAGCGCGAGGGGGTCGATGTCGTGCGAGCGCAGGATCGCATCGAGCTCCTCGGGCGCGATCGCGTCCTTCGACTCGATCCGGGCCAGGTACGCGCTCGGTGCCGCGCCCCCGATTCGGCGGTTGGTCCGGGCGTCGATCGTGGTCTTGTTGACGATGCTGTCCACCAGTGAGGTGGACTCGCCGGTTCGCGCAGCCCACGCCTTCGGGAAGATGTGGTGCACGTCGACCGCGTCGTCCACGTAGGTGTGCAGGTCGATGGCGGTGCCGGTGCGGAAGTCGCGACCGCCGCGCTTCATCTGCTGCGCATACAGACCCTTGTAGGCCGCGCTGTTGCGGGTGCGCATGGACAGCAGCCGGCCGGCCTGGAACTGGGACTCCCGCACGGTGCGTGGCTCGTCGCCGCCACCGACCCACGCGACGACGTCGGGCAGGTCGTAGGCGAACCGCGTCTCGGTCGATCCGCCGTACATCTCGCCGAACACGCCGCACCAGAACCACTGCCGCAGTCGCTGGGTGACGGCGTAGCCATCAGCCTGGTCGCCGAGTACGACCATCATCGCCGTCAGGGGGACGAGTTGGGTCGGATACGGCAGGTCCCGGGCGACGAAGATCCGCTCGCCGTGCAGGAAGCGCACGACCTGCGACAGTGCGCCCGTCACATCGTCCGCCCACCTCCGGTAGTCCTCGAGCTCGAGGTCCAGGACGTCGCGGCGCTTACAGGACACCGCCGGCACCCGGTCGTCGCCCGGCTTCTCCGCGATGTGGCGCTCCCGGCGGGCGTAGGTCGCCAGCAGCGTGATGATCTGCAGGAAGTCGGTCGACGGGAACTCGCCGAGGACCGCGTAGGCCCCCAGTTCGGCCTTTCGCTTGTCCCAGTCGTCACGCAGGCTGAAGTTGTCCGCGGCGAACGTGGCGGTGAGCAGCTCGAACACGCTCAGGGATACGCCGCCGGTGTTCACCTTCTCGAAGACCTGGCAGACGGCCTCCTTCGGCGTGGAGCGCGCGAGCTCGATCACCGGGACGCGGTACTGCAGGAACGGCGCGATGACGGCCTCGTGGAACGCCGCCCAGACCGGGAACCGGCCGGCCGCGTCGGAGGCGAGGAAGTCCTGCTGCCATCGCATCGTCTCGATCGGGTCGAGCACGATGTCGAGCGGGAACAGCTGCGCCTCGACCTGTGCGCTCCGCGTCGATGCGTCCACGTCGACCTCACCGCGGAAGTTCCGGCGCACACCGTCAGCCGGCAGCGAGACCATCGCCTCCTCGCGGTCGGCATCCGGGTCGATGCACTGCCGGATGTCGGCGAAGTAGCGGCGCGATATCGGGTTCTTGCGCACGTCCCGGGTCGGCACCGGCACCCCCGAGCGCAGCGCGAGGTAGAGCGACGTCGTGCGCTGCTGACCGTCGAGCAGCAGGAACTCCGGCTCGACCTCACCTCCCGCCACGCCCTCCAGCACCCGGGGCTTGAACTTGACCTCGGGGTTGCCGGTGCGCAGCGTCATCACCGCGCCGATCGGGTACGACCGCGACACCGACGCGAGCAGGCTCGCGATGTGGACGTCGTCCCACACCCAGCCACGCTGGAAGTCGGGAAGCTGGAGCGCACCCCCGTGGGCCCGGTCGAGCAGGGTGCTCAGTGCCATCGCGTCGCTGGTGAACGTGTCCACGCGGTTCCGTTCGTCGGGGTGGATGTGATGGAGAGTGCGCCGGCTATCCGGCCGGCTGGTACCGCATGCCACGCCGCTGCCCGGTGCTGACCAGCCGGCCGTCGTCGACCAGGTGCTTGGCGACGGCTCGGGCCCCGGCCGCGTCGAGACCGGTCAGGTCCCGGATCTGCTCGTTGGACAGCGGACCGCTCGACGCCGCGGTGAGCACGGCGTCGAGATGCTCGGGCTCGGGAGCGGACCGTGGACGGCGCGGTGCCGGCGCCGCCGCGGAAACACCGGACCGCCTGGACAGCGCCCGCGTGCGAGGCAGCGGCGCGACGTCGACCCGCCCCGCCGGAGCCCATCCCGCCAACCCGGCGCGGCTCAGTTCGAGCTCGCCGAGCTGGGCGTCGAGGAAGCCGTCGTAGATGTCGCCGGGAGCCGCGCCGTAGACCGGATCCACCTCGGCGTGCCACTGGTGCACCCACGGCAGCACCTCGGCCAGGCCGGCCAGCAGCGGCGTCACGCGCTCCCCCGACCACCCGTCCTCGCCGCGCCGCTGCCCGACCAGCACGGCGAGCGCCTGCGCCTGCTCGCGGTGGTCCCAGCCGGCCCAGCCGAGCAGCAGGCTGCCGTCGCCGTCCCGGCTCGCGGCCGGGTAGGAGACGAATCGCTCCTTGGGCACGTCGAGCTTGCCGCGCTGGGACCAATAGCTGCCGCGCAGGAAGTCCGACGACCCGTACTTGGGCGGAACCGGGACGTCTCCGACCTCCTTCTTGATCGCCGAACGGACCTCGGGATGGGTGACGTCGTCGTGGCCCATCCGCGCCGCGACCGCGTCCTCGGCGCGCTGCAACGTCCAGGTGTGCTCCCACTCCGCCCGCTTGGCCAGACCGGCCGGCTTGTAGCGGTAGGCGGCCAGGAACGGGACGTGCTCCTCGTCGACGAGCGCGCCGACGACCTCGGCCAGCTCGGCGTCCGGGCGGCCCAGCGCGTCGCCGGCCCACAACCGTGCGACGGAGACGACGTCGGCGTCTGCGCGGAGCTGGTCGGTGAGGGAGCGCACGGTCTGCGGTGCGGGCTGCTCGTCGCCGTTCGCGTCGGGGGCGGACCAGAGATGATGGGCCTCGAAGCGGTCCAGCAGCCAGTTCCGGAGGGCACGCTCCTGCTGCTTCTCCCAGGACTCGCTCGCCCAGCGACGCTTGCACTCCGGACGCTCGATCAGCGCGAGGTCGCGACGGCGCTCGATCAGCGCGATGCGCGCCTCGACGGTGCGTCGGTACTCGTCGGACCAGTGGGCGGGCAGTTCGGTGATCGGGGTGGAGCCGTGGCGGGTGAACCACTGCGTCTCGATCTCTCCCGCGGCGACCTTACGGGCGAGGACGATCTCGAACGCCCGTTCACCGAGATTCAGCGGTTCAGCCGCTACTTCTGATAAGACAACCTCGGACGCCTCAGCAATGGAGAGCAGGCCGTATTGGCAATAGACCTCCCAGTCCAGCTCTTCCTGAGCCGAGATCATCTCAGCGCGAACGCACCCGTACTCGGCACGCGATGCAGCCATACGCTCCCCCGTTGGCCTACTTGTCGGAGAAGCAGTCCCAGGAGCGGAAGAGGCGAGACTTGACGCGAGGGTGTCGATATTGCGGGCGCGATCAAGCGGAAATTCATCAGGCAGCGGAAGACCTTCAACCCGAGTCCCGTTGAACTGAAAGCGGTGCTCCCAAGGCTCGTCGGCACCAGCCTGCTCTGCACCAGGCCGGCCTTTGTTATGAGACATGCGTCTCAGCCAAAAGCACGCCGTTGACGAGTTCAACGCACCAAGGAGGCCAAGATGAGCATCTTCGCCAGCTTCCGTCGACAGTTTAATGACGGGAGCAGTTTGCTTGAAGACTTTGCCACCTCGGTCTAGAACGAAGTGGTTCTGAGTAGCAACCTCCGCGAATACGATCGATCGTCCCACTTCGTATCGCTTTCGATTCCAGCGATACCAGGACCACCACGGATCGCCAGACTGGAGGCGCGTCTCTCCGCCAAAGCTGGTAATTGACTGCAAGACACGACGGTTACGCCAAAGATAGCGAGCCCAGCCAGACCTCATATCAATCTCAAGCAGTTCATAGGTCTTCCCATATGGAGCGACCGCCACCTCTCCAGTTCGGATCTCAAAATCCCGAACCAGGTCTCCAAGAATTACCGGCCGAACGACGGCGTCTTCTAACCGATTCCTGTGAAGATCGCCCATCTCGGCAAAAAAGACGTCATCAGCTCCAGGGAAGCTCGCAAATCCGATCCTCCCTTCAATGACATCCTTTAATGTTGATCTTGCATTTCGCTCGATCTTTTCCAGAAGGTCGCTCGCGCCACCCCCGGACAGGGACCATGGATGGTTCGCGAGCCTCGAACGAGGCACATCTACTACATTTACCCAGTCAGACTCACTGCCAGGATTCTCTACCTGCTTCTCGATCGCAGACCACACCAAGCCGGATTCTGGACTGTCGGGCTGCTCTGGCTCCCCCCGCACTCCGAGCACTGCCCGAACCGCACCTCGCCTCGCCGGCGTCGCGCGCCGGCCGATGAGGATCACTGTCGGCGTCCCGTGCCCCGGGATGTACGCACCCGATGTGTCCACGACGTAGTCCAGCTCGATCGTCGGCAGGAAATCCTCGACCAGCTTCGTGCCGAACTCCCGTTTCATGAACGCATTCGAGGTGATCTGCCCGGTGTATCCGGCGCCGAAGCCGTCATCATCCGCGCGGCGGGCAAGATCGAAGATCCGCTGCGCGAAAGGGACCGTCAGCTGGAACTGGCGGTGACAGGCCGACCAGTGCTTGCGGTAGTACTCGTTCTGCTCCGGATCCTTCACCGTGATGTAGGGCGGATTGCCCACCACCGTGTGGTAGCTGGCCGATTCGAGCAGTCGCTCGTCGGCGAAGTCGTCGACGTCCTCCCAGCGCGCCCGGTGCCCGACGGCCGCGCCCGCCTCGGCGATCGACTCCGAGCGCTCCGTGGCGCGCAGCGAGTCGGCGCATCCCACGATTGAGCTCCAGCGCTGGCGCGACGCTCGGGCCAGGGTTGTGACACCCGCGGTCCGCAAGGCCGCGACCAGCAACCGAAACCGCACGATCGCCACGGCGAATGGGTTGGTGTCCACGCCGTGCACGGAGTCGAGCGAGCGGCGCACAAGCTCGTAGTCGTCCAGGGTCGGTGCCGCCTCCCGCCACGCCTCGACCAGACGGTCGAACGCGCCGAGCAGGAAGTGCCCGCTCCCGCAGGCCGGGTCGATCAGGCGTAGCCCGTCGAGTCCGAACTCCTCGATCGCGGGGGCGAGCGTGCGCTGCAGGATGAAGTTCTCGATGAAGCGGGGCGTCTGCAGCAGCGCGTAGCGCTTCTTAGCGTCTTCGGACAGGTCCTGGTAGAGGTCGCCGAGGAAGCGCGTGTCCCAGGAGGGGTCGGTGAAGTCGTGCCGCAGCCCGTTCCCGTCTGTACTGCGCCAGAACGCGACGAGTGCCTTGGCCGCGTCGTGCGAGATCGGCACCCAGTACATCGGGTTGTGCTCGGGGTCGAACAGGAGTCGACCGGCGTCGGTGCTGCGCAGCACCTCGAACTGCCCGGCCAGCCAGTCTCCGTCGTTGTGCTCGGGGTGGCGGCGATAGTGCGCGAGCTGGGCGTCCTCAGCGACCGCGAGGCGGTCCCCGGGCCCGGAGAGCACCGGCTCGATCAGGCCGTTGTCCTCCGACCAGCGCAGGAACACCGTCCCCAGCACCCAGGCGACCGCGATCTGGGTGAGCTGCGCGTCGCGCCAGGCCGGCCACTCGGACGCGGTGCGGCGGGCCTTGCGCTCGGCGTCGTACTCATCGCGCAGCAGGACAGCGGGTGCCGAGTCGGGGGCGAGCTGCTCGGACAGGTCGGTTTCGAGAAGCTTCACCTGCTTCTGCAGGTCGGCCAGCAGCCTCTTCGAGTCGATCATCGTGCGTCTCCCCCTCGGAGCTGGTGCGAGCGCCCGTCGCCGCGTGCACGGCGGGTACGTCACCCGGCGTCGCGGGATCGTTACCCGCGGCGCCGGCCTGTATGTGATCGAGTGCGGTCAGGCCGCCGTTAACGACGCCCAGCTCGACGGCGCGACGACCCACTCCTCGCCGGTCACCAGCCCGACGGCGTGGGTGCCGATCCGCGGCGGCTCGTTCTCGTCCTGCGCCGCGCAGAGCACGACCACCACCCGCGGGCCCGGGTCCTGGCCGCCGCGGCGGGCCGCCTCGAGAATCCGGTGCAGCACCGCCATGCCGCCGGCGTAGCGGCCGAACGGGGTCAGGCTGTCGAGTACCAGCACGTCGGTGACCGCCCACTGTGCCTCGAGTCGCTGCCAGGCCTCCTCGACCACTCGGCCCAGGTTCGTGCGGGCCCGGGTGTCGGCGTCCGGGGCGTCTGCGCGCAGGACGACGTCGAAGTCGGCGATGCGCCGGTCGTGGGCCACGCCGCGCAGCGCCTCGACGAACGCGGCCGACGCGTCGACCGGCTCCACTCCGGCGAGCCCCTCGACCCGTTCCCGGGTGGCCAGCCAGCGCGAGCGCCGGAACGTCACCACGCGCACGCCACCGCGCCGCCTCGCGTGCCCGAGCCGGGCGTCCGGACCGCCCTCGGCCGAGGCCGCCACGAGTGCCGAGTGGGCGGAGCCGGACGAGAGGCTGGTGTGCCGGGAGCTCGACGAGTTGCCGATCGTCGGAGGGACGAGCCGGTCGCCGTTCCAGCGCAGCTCGATCCCGAGCTCGCGCAGCTGAGATGCCAGCTCCGGGCCGTCCGGGAGCGGGGCGATGCCCGGGAAACGGGCCGAGACCCGGCGGCCGAGGGCCTCCGGCGTCAGGCCCTCCGGCGGGATCCCGGCTCCTGCTTGCGACAGCCTCAGGGCCCGCAGCGGGTCGAGATCGGTCGGGTAGAGCTCCAGCCGCGCGTTGGCCAGGACCGTCCCGGCGGCGGCCGCGGCGAGCTGCACCATCCGCTGCTCGGCCAGGACGAGCTCGAAACGACGGGTCACCGTCTCCAGTGCGCGAACCACCGCGACCGGGGTCGGCAGCGGGTCGACAGCTGCCAGCCGGATCGCCTCGTCGGCGAGGTCGGCGGCCATGTCGATCAGGTCGTCGTCGTTCGCGATGTCCAGGGACTCGTCCTCACCCACCTGCAGCGCCACGAGCATGCGGTCCCCGTGGCGGCGGGCGCGGAACCGGGGCGCCTCCGCGACGGAGTCGGCCTCCACCACGGCTCGCAGTACCGCGTAGCCGCAGGCCCACCGACGGTCGGGATCGTCCTCGTCGGCGCACCCGCGGGCCACGAGCAGCTCGGCGACGAGCTCGCTCGCCGCGGCCACCCGGCCGCGGCCGCGCAGCGTCTCGGCCACGTCGTCGGCCAGGTCGCGGACGGCGGGCAGGTCGGCCCACTCCAACCGGCGCTTCTGGGTGAGCTGGCTGATCCGGGCGCGGGTGAGCCCGAACGCGGGAGCCAGGTCGGTCATGCTCGGCCACCGCACCGGCGGGGGCTCGCCGGCCCCGTCCGGCAACCCGAGCACCGCACGAGCGACCTCGCGTTGATCGACGCCCTTGGTGTTCTGTGCCGGAAGCAGCGCGAGGGCGATCGTGTCCAGCGCGCGGGGAGACTCGACCGGGGTCACCGGGTCGTCCGGCGGTGCCGGTGTACCGGGCGCGGGCAGCTTCTTGCGCCAGGTGCCGGCCCGGTTCACCAGCTCGAGCCGGGTGTTGCGGGACAGGCCGCGGGCCCGCCACAGCATCCGGTTCGGGATTCCGATCAGCTCACCCACCGTGTCCGCGCCGAGGCGCTGGGCGACCGCGACCGCACGCAGCGACAGCCCGGCCGCACTCAGTGCGGTGTCCGCCGTCGCGGCGGCGGCGGCCTCGTCGCGCTGCTCCTGGGGGTCGTCGGAGTCGCTGTGCGAGGTCGTCGCCGGGCGTTCGGCGTCCATCGCGGTGAAGATCCGGTTCCAGGCCTGGCGCATCGCCGCGGCCGTGGGGAACCGCTGGTCGGCGTCGCGGTGCAGGGCGGTGGTGAGGAATCCGACCAGGCCGTCGCGCAGGCCGGCGTCGAACACCTCGGACGCGAGGGTCACCGACTCGACGAACTGTGCGTCGCTGCCGTCGTCGCCCCAGGCCGGCAGCTCCAGGCTGGCCATCTCGTGCAGCGTGACCGCGACCGCGTACAGCTCGGCCGCACGGTCGAAGGTGGGACGGGTGGGAGGCCCGAGGAAGGGGTCCCGGTAGCCGCGGGTACCCGCGGTTACGTCGGTGGTCGCCGCGCCGGCCAGCGAGAAGTCGAACAGCATCAGGTCCGGGCCGCGCTTGGGGTGGCGGCTGACGCCGACGTTGTCCGGCTTGATGTCGCGGTGGAAGACCTCCTTGCCCTCCAGATAGCCGACGGCGTCGAGCAGCTGGTCGCCGAACCGTTGCAGCTGGTCGGGCAGCTGGACGCCCTCGTCGCGCAGCAGTCCGCCCAGGGTCTGGTCGCCGGCGTAGTCGATCTCGATGGCGTGCCGGCCGCCGCCGAGGGCGAACGCACCGCGCTTGAGCGAGACGAGATGGTCGTGACGCAGGCCGTCGAGCACGACGGCCTCGTCGTCGAGACGCTGTTCGGCCGCGGCGCTGCGCCCCACCTTCAGCACCGACCGGTGGCCGTCGCGCTCCACGAGGAAGGCGCGGGCGGTGGCGCCGGTCCCGAGCACGCGCTCGACGGCGTAGCCGTCGGAGAGTTCGGTTCCGGCCTGGGCCTCCCAGGGGTCGACGACCGGCGGAACGTCGTCGGTGCCCGACAGCGACGCAAGGTGCTCGAGGAAGAACTCGACGTCGGCGATCCGGTCCTGCACCAGCGGGCGGGTCGAGTCGAAGATCAGGTCGTCGAGGTCGCCGGGCAGCGAGTCGTCGACGGCGCTGGGGTGCAGACCGCCCGCGGTCTTCAGCTGCTCCGCGAGTGCCGCGCGGTCCGCGGCCGGGGCCTTCCCGGTCAGGATCAGGTACGCCGTCGCGCCCAGACCGAACAGGTCGATGGCCACCGTGCCGTCCGCGTCCTGGGTGAACTCGGGCGCCAGGTAGACAGCGGCCGAGGCCTCGACGTGCCGTCCGGCGTGCGTGGTCGGCGCGACGCGGTGGCTGGTGCTGGACGAGGACAGCCCGCGCGCCGCCGACTGCCACTCCCCCACCCGCACGCGTGGTGCGTCCCACCCTTCGTCCTGGCTCGGCTCGACGATCACCGCCCGCGGCGAGAGCGCTCGGTGCACCAGCCGGCGCTCGTGCGCGTACCCGACGGCCTCGGCCAGCTGGCGCACCAGGCCGATCCGCGCCGGGAGATCCAGGCCGGTCCCGTCGGCGGCCAGGTAGTGGTCGAGACGCT
Source organism: Pseudonocardia sp. (assembly GCA_030451825.1). Taxonomy (GTDB): domain Bacteria; phylum Actinomycetota; class Actinomycetes; order Mycobacteriales; family Pseudonocardiaceae; genus Pseudonocardia. Next base: position 34,158 of record JAKDNL010000007.1, read on the forward strand.
GGGCCTCGGGGTGCTGTTCGATCAGCAGCGCCGGGCCCATGTCGTGGTCGAGGATGTCGCGCGGGGCCAGCAGGCCCGGGTGCTCGATGCCCTGGGTGGCCAGCAGCTCCCGCTGGGCGGCGCCGCGCACCGACTCCCGGGTCTGCGGATCGGACTCGCGCTCGTAGAGGTAGATCCGCACCCGTCGGTACTGGCCCGCGATGTCCTCGCGGCTCGCATGATGGTCGACCCAGGTCGGGCCGGTGTCGAACGGACGCGGGTCGATCTGCCAGGGACCGACCGTGAGGCTGCGGCGGGTGCGATGGATACCCACCTTCTCCAGCAGCCGAGGCAGGGCCCGGAAGAAGTCCTGGTCCGGCGGGGCGTGCCGCACCGGGCCCAGCAGCAGGTCGGCGCCGACCCGGCCCAGCACACCGGCGGACCGGGAGTCGTCGGGCACGTAGAGGTGGTGGCGCTGGTTCTCCTCCAGCGCACACTCCATCCCCGGCTCGGCCAGGAACACGCAGCCGCGCAGGAACGGCACCCGCACGCCGCGGTCCTTCTGCGCGGCCCGGCCGAGCAGGGACTTGAGCTCCTTGGCCTTCTGATCGGCCAGCGGCAGCGGGTTGTCGAACGACCGCGTCCGGCCGCCGGCGAGCGTCCAGGTCGCGCCGCGGTTGGTCAGCCGGCCGCGGAAGTTCTTGATCTCGATGAGGAACAGGCCGGTCGGGGCGGCGACCAGCAGGTCGACCTCGCGGACGTGGCCCTGGTCGGAGAGGAACGTGAAGTTCGACCATGCCTGGTAAGGGGTGCGGTCCGGCAGCAGGTCACGGACGTGGGCCAGGGCGGCCTTCTCGTGGTCGAACGAGGACGGAGTGATCTCGTTCCAGCGGCTCGAGCTCTGCTCCACGCGGTTCCTTCCGCCTCGTTCTCCACTCCGGTGGACCCGTCACGCTAGTCCCATGATCGGGCCCGGTACGGCCGCAGGTCACATCGTCACGCCGCTGCCGTCGCACCGAGCGAATACGGACCGTGCTCAGACACTGAGCCTGCGCCGTCAGTCGCTGCGCCCGTCCGCCGTCCAACCCGGTCCACTGACCTGCTCGATCTCCCGGTCCGGGTTCAGCCCCGGTACTCCGACCCGAATCCTGCCGACCTCGGTGAACGTCGTGAAGAAGATGGTCCTGAGATCGGGTCCGCCGAAGCAGAAGTTGGTCACCGGGACTCGCGGTAGCTCCAGCGTGGCCAGATGCGTCCCGTCGGGCGCGACGACCCAGATCCCACCCGGCCCGGTGCACCAGATGTTGCCGAGTGCGTCGAGTTTCATGCCGTCCGGATGACCGGGCCGGTCGGCCGGCATCGTGATCACGGTCCGGTCGGAGTCCAGGTCGAGACGAGCGCCCGCGACGCTCCACGAGTCCACCGAGAAGGCCCGGACGTGCATCCGATTCGTGTCGTTGATGTAGAGCGTCTGCTCGTCCGGAGAGAACGCCAGCCCGTTGGGCATGTTGAAGTCCCGGGCGAGGAGGTTGATCCGGCTCAGGTCGGGAGCGACCCGGTAGACCCCGGCGAAGTCGAGATCCGTGTCGACCTCGAAGGTCAGCGGGTCGGTGAACCAGATCGACCCGTCCGACCGCACCACCACGTCGTTCGGACGGTTGAGCGCCAGCCCCCGATAGTTGTCGGCGACGACGGTGACCGAGCCGTCCGCTTCCTCCCGGCTCACTCGCCGGGTGGCGTGCTCGCAGGACACGAGCCTGCCCTGCCGGTCCCGGGTGGAGCCGTTGGCGTCGTGCGTTCCGGTGCGGGCCACCGTCACCCCGCCCACCTCGGTCCACCGGTAGCGAACGGCGTTGCCGCTGTCGTTGAAGCTCAGGGCTTGCCGATCCGGCAGCCAGACGGGCCCCTCCGCCACACCGAGCATCGCTCCGCCCTCGGCGAAGGCCCCGTACCCGGACCCGAGCCACTCGACCTCGGCCCCCGCCTCGAGCAGCTGCCCGTCCACCGTGCTCGTCATCGAGCCGTCCTCTCGTCGTTCCCTGCGGTCATGCCCGGCAGGCGAAGCAAGGCATGCGGACACCACGCTAGAACGTCGACCGACGCCTAACAAGTGATTGTTTATCCACCGAGACCGCCAGCCACCCAGGTCCGTGACAGGATGGAATCCACAGTTGAGAGGAGGTCGGCCGGAGTGGCGACCACACGCGGTGAACGGCGCGCCCGCGGCTCAGGCCCGGTCTCCGCCGAACAGATCGAAGAGCAGGCGATCCTGCTCTTCGCGGAGAAGACCTACCCCGTGATCGGCATGCGGGACATCGGTGACGCGGTCGGCCTGCTGCCCGGCAGTCTCTACGTGCACATCAGCGGGAAGGAGGACCTCCTGCTGCGCATCGTCGAGAAGGGCATTCAGAACTATCTGGACGCCATCGGTCCCGCCGCCGACGCCCGCGGATCGGCCGGGGACAGGCTGCGGGCCGCCTTCACCGCGCATTTCGAGGTGCTGGGCCGTAGCCGCGAACAGACCAGGGTCGCCTTCTTCCAATGGGGCTACCTGTCCCCCGAGAAGCAGGGCCGCGTGATCGCCATGCGACAGCGGTACGAGGACCTCTTCGTCGACATCGTGCGGGACGGTGTCCGCACCGGCGAGTTCCGCCAGCTACGGAGCCCTCGCGTGACCGTGCTCGCCTTCATCGGCATGCTGAACAACGCCACCGAGTGGTTCCGGCCGGACGGTCGACTCTCAGCGGTCGAGGTCGCCGACGAGGTCGCCGACGCCGCACTGAAGGGCATCCAGGCCTGACCGGCAAGGGTTGACCGGTGCGGTCGTCCTACCTCATCCTACGAACAACCATTTGTTCGGAGGTGTCATGGCCGTCCCGCAGCACACGACGTCCGCCGAGGCGGGAGGCGCCCACCGGCTCGCGGCCGACGCGCGGCTGCTCCGCGGCACGGGGCCGGGCTTCGGCCCGCTCGTCAACCGCTTCCCCGAGGCTCAGCGCACTCTCCTCCATGTGCTGCGGGCCCAGGCCGAGGTCGTCCCGGACCGGGACTGGCTGGTGTTCGACGGGAAGGACCGGCTGACCTTCCGGGAGGCGGACGACCGGTCGCACCGGGTGGCCGCCGCTCTTGTCGCACGCGGCGTCGCCGGTGGGCGGGTCGCCCTGCTGCTCCGGAACCAGATCGAGTTCATGCCGCTGTTCCTGGGCACCCTCGCCGCGGGCGGGGTGGCCGCGCCGATGAACCCCGAGCTGCGCGGCCGGCTACTGACCCTGCTCCTGCAGCGCTGCGACCCCGAGGTGCTGGCGGTCCGCACCGACCTGCTGCCCCGGCTCGAGGAGCTGCCCTCGCTGGGCGGCGTACAGCTCGTCGTCGCCTGCGGCGACGGAGATGCCCCGACGGAGATCCACGGCGTACCGGTGGTCGCGTTCGCCGACATGGTGGCGGCGTACCCGGCGGCGGAGGCCCCGCAGACCCTTCCCCGACCGTCCGATCTCGCGGTCCTCATGTTCACCTCGGGCACCAGCGGCGGATCGAAGGCGGCCATGTGGCCGCACCACTATCTCTATCTCGCCTCCGCGGCCGCCTCCGACACTCTCGGGCACACACCCGACGACGTGCTGAGCACCCCGATGCAGATGTGCCACATCGCCGGACTCCAGGTCTTCGCCAACTCGGCTCTGCACGTCGGGTGCACGGCCCACCTGAAGAGCAGCTTCTCGGCCCGGACGTGGTGGAAGGAGATCGCCGACGACGGCGCGACGTTCGCCATGCTGATGGGCCAGATGGCGGCGATGATCCTGGAGGCCGTCCCCGAGGCTCCGGACCACCGGCTCTCGCACGTCTACGTCCTCCCCCAGCCGCTGGGCCGGGTGGAGTTCGAGCGCCGCTACCGCACCAGCGTGATCTGGCAGGGCTGGGGGATGACCGAGATCTTCCCCCACCTACCGCGCAAGCAGCGGATCGAGGACGTCCCCCCGGACACGATCGGACCGGCACCGTCCTGGGTGGACCATGGGGTCGTGGACGAGTCCGACCGAATGCTCGCACCTGGCGAGATGGGTGAGCTGGTCTACCGGCCGCTGATCCCCGATGCGATGGCCCGGGGCTACTTCGAGGACCCCGAGACGACCAACCACGCCTTCCGCAACTTCATGTTCCACACCGGGGACCTGGGCTACTACGACTCCGACGGCCGGGTGCACTTCGTCATGCGCAACCAGGACGGCATCCGGCGACGGGGGGAGAACATCTCCGCCGTCGAGCTCGAGAACATCGTGCTCGGCCACCCCGCGGTGACCGACGCTGCCGCCTACGCCGTGCCAGCCGAGATGGGCGAGCACGAGGTCAAGCTGGACCTCGTCGTGCGGGACGGGACCGAACTCGACGACCTGCACGCGTGGTTGCGCGACCAGCTCCCCCGGTTCATGGTCCCCCGCTACCTCGAGTCCCGCGGGGACCTTCCGCGGACACCCAGCCAGCGGGTCGAGAAGTACAAGCTCGCCGCCGGCGGGGTGGACCGGCCGGCCGTGCGGGAGTACGACCTCCGGCGACGGTGACCGGGCGCGGTGGCAGCCGGAGGGGCCGCCGCCGCGCCCGTCATGCGCGACGGCGGAGGGCCCAGGCCACGCCCAGGACGAGCAGCATGAACACGTCGAGGACGATCGGCAGGCCCAGTTCGCGCAGCGCGACATCGACGAACCCCGCCTTGGGCGACGCGAGCAGGACCCAGTCGATCGCCCCCGCGATGGACGGGACGAGCAACGACACCACGGGCAGGACGCCGGCGAGCCAGCCGAGTCGTGCGGTCGTGCGCTCGCTCAGCCAAGCGAAGAGCGCCGCGATCACGACCGCCGCTGTCGTGCTCGCCACGAGCACGACAGCGGTGCTTCCCAACATCGGCAGCAGGTTCGAGGATCGCAGCACGTCGCGGGCGGCAGCACCGAAGGTCGGGCCGTCGGCGGCGATGCCGCCCACGGTGCGCGCCAGGGGGTGCGGGTCCGTGTACGGACCCTCGGCGCGCGCACGGTCGTGCCGTCCCGCCGCGTGAAGGTCTTCGTCAGACCGTGGACGGCGATGCGCGTGGTTGGGGCCCCGCCCCGGGGCTCGGCTTCACCGGGGCGGGGCTCCACGACAGTTGCCGCCATCAGGCCAGCCACAGCTCGGCCAGCAAGCCGGCCTTGACCGCGGGGAGCTCGCGGATCGCGGGGTCGACGTACCCGGCCGGGAGAGCCGTCGTCTGGCGAAGGGATGGTTCGAGAGGTTCGACAGGGCCGCGTTGCCGAACCTGCAGCGGTTGCCCGACCGGTTCTTCACCGACGGTGCCGCGGTGACGGGGGTGAACGTGCTCGGCATCGGCTACAACACCACCGAGGTGCAGAACCCGCCGAAGACCTCTGAGGACGCGCTCGCGCCCGAGTACCGGGGAAAGATCCTCCTGGGCGACCCGCGCAACGCCCCGTCGTACGTGGGCGCGGCTGTGGTGACGATCCCGAGGCCCGTGAGCAGTCGCCTCATCGCGACCGCCTCCTTCCGTTCAGCCGGTGGTGTCCCGTTCAGCTGGTGATATCGAGGAGCTTCGCGATCTCCTCGTCGGAGAACCCGCTCTCCCGGAGGACGACCTCGGAGTGCTCACCGAGCCGAGGGGGACGCCCCCGGGCGGTCCCGGGGTCGTCGATGGGCAGCCGCACCATCGGCAGGGCGGGAGCCTCCCCCGCGGCCTGCTCCGCCTCGAGGACGGTCCCGCGGTCCACCGCGACCGGGTGGTCGACCGCTTCCCGCAGGTCGTGCACCGGGCCGACCGGGATCGCGGCCTCACGGAGCACCGACAGGCAGTGCTCGGTGGTGTAGGTCCCGACGCAGGCCTGGATGATCTCGTGCAGGACCTCACGGTTGCGCACCCGGGCTGCCGAGCCGGCGAACCGCTCGTCCGCGAGTAGCTCGGGTACGCCGAGGGCCCGGCACAGTCTGCGGAACAGGCCGTCGTTGCCCGCGGCGATCATCACCCAGCCGTCGTCGGTCTCGAAGCACTCGTAGGGCGCGGTGATCGGCGACGCCGAGCCCAGCGGGCCGGGGGTCTCCCCCGTTGCGTACATACCGATGATCTGGTGACAGAGCAGCGCGTAACCGCTGTCGACGAGCGTCGCCTCGACGTGCTCCCCAACTCCGGTGAGATCCCGACGGCGCAGAGCCGCCATGATCGCCATGGCGGCCCACATGCCGGTGGTGAGGTCCGTGAGCGACGGCGCGACGCGGACCGGGGCTCCACCCGGCTGCCCGGTCATGCTCATCATCCCGGTGAAGGCCTGGATCAGCGGGTCGTATCCGGGCAGGCCCGCGGCAGCGCCGGAGGCGCCGAACGCGGAGACCGAACAGTAGACGGCCCGCGGGTTGCGCCCGTGCACGTCCGCCCAACCCAGTCCGAGATCGTCCGCCGCACCGGGTCGATAGCTCTGCACGACGACGTCCGCCGTTTCGGCGAGACGGAGGAATGCCTCCCGGCCTGCCGGGTCCTTCAGGTCGAGCACGATGCTCCGCTTGTTGCCGTTCACCGCGTGGAAGACCGCGCTCTCCGACACCGCGCCGGTGACCCGGTGCGGCGGCATGCTCCGCGCGTCGTCGCCACCGCCCGGGCGCTCCACCTTGATCACCTCAGCGCCGAGATCGGCGAGGATCATCGCGCTGTAGGGCCCGGCGATCGTGGTCGTCAGTTCGAGGACCCTGACGCCCTTGAACGTATCAGCGCTGCTCACCGCTCCGGCCCGCCTTCCACCCCAGAGGGGCGCCGCTTCGTGCTTGGACCCGGAGGTTCCGGGCGATCCGACGCTACGACGCGGCGATGCTATAAGCAAACATTTGTTTTTTAGCGACGGAGCGAGGTACGACGGTCCGTCACGGCAACCCGGAGCGTTGACACGCTGGCACGGAGACTCCTACGCTCGCCTACAACAAACGATTGTTTCCGGCCGTGCCGTACGATGTCCCGCGTCGGACGGATCGAGGTACGTCACAGGCGTCAACCTGCCGGTGGACGCCTACTGTCCGACCGAAAGCACAAAGTGACCTCCGCCGGCACGGGGCCGGCAGGAAAGAGGCCATCGAGGATGGGCAGGAGTACCCGACGCCCTGTGGCGGAACGCCGTGCCGCCCTCGAGGCGCGACACCCGGTGTGGCTGCCCCACACCACCGCGACGCTCCTCGACGACGTCGCATCCGCCCACCCGTCCCGGCCACTGCTTCTCGAGGACGGGACCCCGATCACCTACGCCCAGATGTCGAGCCGGTCGAGCAGGCTGGCGGCCGGTCTGGCAGCGATCGGCGTGCGAGCGGGAGATCACGTCGCCGTCGATCTGCCGAATCGTCCCGAGACCGTCGCGCTGCGGTTCGCACTCGCGCGGGTCGGAGCCGTCACGGTCTCGGTCAACACCCAGCTCCGTCACCAGGGGCAGCGCGAACTCCACCCCCCCTACCCCCCCCCGCCCCACGGGGCCGCCCCCCCGCTTACCCCCCAGGGTGCTCCCTTCGGGCCCC
>JAKDNL010000728.1 GCA_030451825.1 Pseudonocardia sp.
TGTGGCTACTGGCCGCGGTCGCGGCCTCGCTCAACCTCTGGCACGGCGCGACCGGACCCGGCGGCCTGCAGGTCGGCGTCGCCTACGCCCTCGCAAGCCTCGTCGGGTTCGCACTCGTCGAACTGCTCGTCGGGCACCAGCGCCGCGCCCGCGCCTCCGCCGACCGCACCCGGCGCCCGCGGGGCCTACTGATCGGGCTCGCCCGGCTACTGCGCTACCCGCTGCTGTCCTGGGCGGCGTGGTCCCGTCGAGTCGAGCTGGGTCCCGGTGCTGACGCCGGCGAGGCCTGGGGGCAGGCCTGGCGCGACCGGTTCGGCGTCGAGCTGGGCGCGGACGCGATCGCGCGCCGCCGCGGCCGCGCCGGGATGCGCGCCGCCCGCCGAACAGCGGGCGCAGCTCCGGGGGCAGGCGCCGCAAGCTCGGGACACGGTGTCGTGCCCTCGGACGGGCAGGGCGATCAGGGATCCGCTCCGGACACAGGCGGCGTCGAAGACGACGGCTCGCGCCCGGGGACGGGGGAGCGCTGCGGTGGGGACCGATGCCCGCCTCGCGAGCTCCCCGACACCGGCGGGGACGACGAGGCGGCTGAGTCCGGCGCCGAGCCGAGCGGTTCCGGGGATGCGCGGGTTGAGGAGCTGGCGGAGCTGGTGGTGGCCGGGTGCCCGGTCACCGGGGAACAGGCCGGGGCGATGTATGCGGTGTCCTCCCGCACCGGTCGCCGTCTCCTGGCCAGGGCCCAGACCCTGCTCAGCGAGTCCGGGCGCGACCCGGAGCCACCCGATGGCCCCGGCTCGGGCGCGGCCGCGCAACAGCCCAAGCCGCTGGCGCTTGTCGCCGCGCCGGCCGAGCTGGGGGTAGGGGCATGACGCGCACAGAACTGCACACCGTCACGCCGAGCAACGACCCCACCCCAGCACCCGCAGTGACGTTCTCGGTGGCCTCGCGCACTCGCCGTCGGCTGCTGGGCGCGATCTCATCAGGGCTCGCTACGGCCTGGTGGGAGGCGCTGTGGCCCAGCATCCGGGCGGCCGTCGCCTCCCCGGGGTGGGCGCAGCTCACCATCGCGCTCTCCGGCGCCGCACGCCGCGCGAGGGTCCAGATCTGCGCGTGGGCCCTGCTCGCGCTCGGTGTGACCGTCTGCGCACTGGCCGGGCCGGCGCGGACCGACAACCCGGTGATCGCCGCCGCGCTGGACGTGGTCTGGGCCCTCGGCCTGATCCTGCTTCTGCCTGGTGGGGCGGTCGCGGCCGTCCCGTTCGCCCGGGCCCTCTATCAGCACACGGTCCGCGGCCGGGTCCGGACCCGCTACGGGCTCGACGGGTGGGCGAGTTGGTGGGAGCTGCACCGCTCGCTCTCGGCGGCCGCGGTGCGCCGCAGCGCCGTCGAGACCCGCCCGAGCCTGGCGCCGCGGGTGACCCGCGAACTGCCCGACGGCACCCTCAGCAAGCCGGTGCCCGCGCTGGTGGCCCGGCTCCCGGTCGGCGAGTGCGGGACGTGGCTGGGCCGCTCGACGGTCGGCCCGGTCCGCGGAACCGACTGCTACGCCGGCAAGAAGGACGTCGTCGGGCTGGTCGCGCCACCCCAGACCGGAAAGACCGCGCTGCTCGGGCACCACGTCCTCGATCACTGCGGCCCCGCGGTGGTGACCTCGACCAAGACTGAGCTGTTCGACCTGTGCGCGGGCGGCCGGGCGCGCCGCGGCCCGGTGTATCTGTTCAACCCCGAAAACCTCGGCGGGCTGGGATCGACGGTGTGGTGGAACCCGATCCGCGGCTGCGCGGACCCGATGACCGCCCAGCTCCGCGCCGGGCACCTCGTCGGCGCCACCGCCGGGAGCAGCGACAAGGGCGACGACCGCTGGGACGAGTGGGCCACCGCCGTGCTGCGCTCGCTGCTGATCGCCGCCGACGTCTACGGCCGGGACATGACCACCGTGGCGCACTGGATCTTCAACCCCCTCGCCAAGCCCGATCAGGGCGGGGCGGGGGAGGCCCTGGACCTGCTGCGCCGCGCCCCCGCCGGCCGGGTGCCGTGGGGGTCGGCGGAGTCGCTGCGCCATATCCTGTCCAACGAGGCCCGCAAAACCGTCGACTCGATCTTCCTCACGCTGAGCCGGGCGGTGCAGTTCATGACCGACCCCGACATCGCCGCCCTGGTCACCCCCAGCACCGACCGACCCGAGTTCGACGCCCACCACTTCCTGGTCGCCCCCGTCCAGGGGGAGGACGCGGTGTGGCCGACGATCTTCCTGGTCGGCTCCGAACGTGAGGGAGCCTCGATCGGGCCGCTGCTGGCCGCGTTCACCGGCTACGTGTTCGAGTCGGCCAAACGGGCCGCCGCCGGCCAGGCCCGGCGCCGTCTCGACCCGCCACTGGGGATGTTCCTCGACGAGGCCGCCCTGATCAGCCCCGTCCCGCTCGACCGGTGGGCACCGGATGCGGGCGGGCGCGGGATCCACATCGAGTGGACCGTGCAGTCCTGGTCGCAGCTGGCCGGGCGGTGGGGCAACGACGGCGCCGACACCATCTGGAACAGCACCAACGCCAAGGTCCTCTACGGCGGCACCACCCTCGACGACGACCTCGACGCGATCTCGGCGCTGTGCGGGCGACGCCACGAACGCATCACCCAGCCCGATGGCACCGAACGCTACGAACGGGTCCCGGTGTGCCCACCCGACCGGCTCCGGGTCCTCCCGCAATGGCACGCCCTGCTCATCTACCGCGAGACCCCAGCCACGATCGTCCGGATCACGCCGGTCTGGAAGCGTCGTGATCGTCTGCCCCCACCGGGCACCGCGGCGCCCCACCCGGTATCCACCGACCGGCCCGCACCACCACCGGTCCGGCCTGAGATCCCGCAGGCCGCGGCCTGAGCGGCCGCCCACCGGCCCGTTCTCGGTAGCGTGGGCCCCCCCCCCCCCCGGCCCCCGCCGCACCCCCCCCGGGCGCCCAAGAGATAACGG
>JAKDNL010000729.1 GCA_030451825.1 Pseudonocardia sp.
GAGGAGCGCTGGCTTCAGTGCTCGGTGACGCCGACGGTGACCAGCGCGTTCTCGATGCCCCGGGCGAGCAGGTCGTCGGAGAGATGGGGGTCGGTCACAGCGCGGGCGAGCTGCATCGTGCCGACCATCCCGGCGAAGGCGGCAAGGGCACGAACGCGTGCCGGGGCGGGGTCGGCGGGGTCGAGACGCCCGGCGATCGCGTCGACGACGCGTAGCAGGCCGTCGGTGTAGGCCTGGCGCACGGGCTCGCCGCAGCGGCTGATCTCGTCGATCAGCGCGACCGTGGGGCAGCCCTCGTCGGGCTGGTCGCGGTGCTCGGCCGAGAGGTAGGTCCGCACGATGTGCTCGATGCCGGGGCGGCCGGCGGTCAGGGCGTCGATGACGTCGACCTGCCATCCCAGCTGCTCGGTGACCACCCCGGCGACGAGGTCGTCCTTCGAGGCGAAGTGGGCGTAGAAGGCCCCGTTCGTCAGGCCGGCGTCGGCCATCAGGGTGGAGATCCCGGAGGCGGTGACCCCGTCCTGCTTGAACCGGCGCGCGGACGTCTCGACGATGCGTCGCCGCGTCTGTTCCTTGTGTTCCTTGCTGTAGCGCACCATTTTCAGCCGGCGAGCTCGGGGTAGAGGGCGGTCAGGCCGGCGGCGAGCCCGGACTTGACCTGACGGGAGATGTCGTCGGCGAGCACCTCGTGCGCTCCGCTCTCGATGCCGTCGACGGCGAGCCGGGCGACGTCGGCGGCGGTGGCCTTGGGGGCGTCGACGCCGGCGGTCATGTCGGTGTCGACGTATCCCATGTGCAGGCCGGTGACGGCGATGCCGCGCCCGAGCAGCTCGAGGCGCAGTGAGTTGGTCTGCGACCAGAGTGCCGCCTTGGAAGCGCTGTAGGACCCGCCGCGCCCCAGCCAGGACAGCACCGAGTGGGTGGTGAGGACGTGGCCCCCGCCGTTGCGTTCGATGACCGGCACGAACGCACGGGTCACCAGCAGCGGGCCGTAGAAGTTGGCCTCGAACTCGCGGCGGACGTCCTCGACCGGGGAGCCGAGGAAGGACGCGCCGACGGATCCGCCCGCGTTGTTGACGAGGATCGTGATGTCGCCGGCCTGTTCGGCGGCCACAGCGACGGCGTCCGGGTCCGTGACCTCCAGGGTGAGCGGGACGGCGTCGGGGTGGGTGACGGTGGAGGCGTCGCGGGCGGTGGCGTAGACCTTCCGCGCGCCGCGTGCGTAGAGCTCCTCCACCAGTGCCTTGCCGATGCCTCGGCTGCCTCCGGTGACCAGTGCGACCGAGTCGGTGATGCGGGTCATGATCGTATTTCCTTCTCAGGTGGGGGGTGGTCAGCGACCGAGGAACGTCAGCGTCTCGTCGACGAACTGCGCGTGGTTCTGGAAGACGCCGCCGTGCCCGGCGTCGGGGTAGAGAGTGAGGGTGGCATTGGGCAGGCGCCGTTCGAGGTCGGCGGAGTTGCTCGACGGGACCATCCGGTCGTGATCGCCGTTGGCGACGAGTACCGGCTGCCGGACGGCCGACAGGTCCGCGGGCTCCTGGGTGCCCCACTCATGGATGGCGGCGAGCTGGTTGCGGAACGCGGTGACGGAGATCGACGCGTCCCGGTCCAGGGTGCGTTCCTTCAGCCGCGCCAGGAACGCGCGGGCCGCGTCGCGGCCGTTCGCGGTCCCGGTGAAGAAGAGGAAGTACTTCGGGTCCCGGAAGCTCAGCGCGGCCTTGACCGAGTCCGCGACGGTCACGGACGTGACCCTGTCGATGCCCACACCGCCCGCCGGGCCGGTCCCGGCGAGCACCAACCTCCGGACCAGCGCCGGTTCCCGCGCCGCGACGACCTGGGCGACGAACCGCCCAGGGAGAAGCCGAACAGGTCCACCTGCTCCAGGCCCAGAGCCCGGACGAACGCGATCACATCCCGTGCCATCGCCTCCACCGAGCGGGGTGTGCGTCCCTGCGAGGCGCCGACGCCCCGGTTGTCGAAGGTGATCACCGGACGCCGCGCGGCGATACCGTCGACGACCCGTGGATCCCAGTTGTCCAGGTTGGCGCCGAGATGGTTGAGGAAGACCACCGGGGCCCCGTGCTCCGGGCCGAGCCGGCGGTAGGCGAACCGCGTCCCGTCGACGTCCACCGTCTGCGTCGGGGCCTCGCGGTACGTGCTGGTCGTGATCATGTCGTCTCCCTCATGTGCGACGGCCGCCGGCTCTCGGTTATTGGCTGATGGCTATAAGCTTACGTTCGACAGACAATAGGATGCCGCAGCGGCGTCCTGCAAGTCGGGGCAGCGGCGGGAGTACAGGGTGCGGGCTCCGGGTTCGCCGGCCCCGTACGGTCTTCCCGATCGGCGCCGAGCGGGCGTCCGTCCCGCTGTCTCAGCGGCCCGGGATCAGGACCGTCGCTGGGGCTCGAACGCTTCGGCGAGGTTTGCCTCGAGCCGACCGAGAACGCGGAGAGTTTCCTCCTGCTCGTCGTCGCTGAGATCGCCCAGGGTCCGGGCCTCGAGGTCGTTCCAGACCTGCTCGACCTCGTGACGTAGAGCAAGGCTCGCGGGAGTGGGTTCGACGATCGTCACGCGGCGGTCGCTGGTGCTCGGGATCTTCCGTACCAAGCCGGCGCGTTCCAGGCGCTGGACGGTGCGGGTGATCGTCGCGGAGTCGGATTCCATGATCGCGGCGAGGTCGACCTGCTTCTGCGGCCCGACGTCCCAGAGTCGCATCATCACCAGTTCCTGGTTGGGGTGCAGTCCCAGACGCCGCAGGAGCTGTCCGGCGGTCAGCTTGTGCAGCCGCGCGAGCTGGAAGATCGCGTGGCTGACGGGCCCACCGTGCGCGGTGACGGGAACCGGCGTCGTCGGCTCCGTCATGTCCATGGCCCTCCTCTCGTTCGGCGAACTGCGCTCGATCGTAGGGCCGCCGCGGTGCACACTTCTCGCGGCTTTGCTGTCCGAACAGGTGTTGTCGG
>JAKDNL010000730.1 GCA_030451825.1 Pseudonocardia sp.
CTGGGTGGGGGCGGGCGCGGCGGCCTCGGCGGCGCGGCGGGAACGCACCCAGGTCCACCATCCCTGCACGACCAGGACCGCGAACACGATGTAGATCGCCGCGGAGAAGTACAGCCCGGACGCGATCTGCAGCGGCACCCCCACGGCGTCGACCAGCAGCCAGAGCAGCCAGAACTCGATCAGTCGCAGGCCCTGGGCGAGGAACGCGACCGCCGTCCCGACGAAGATCGCGGCGTCCGGCCAGGGCGCCCAGGACGCGTCCAGTGCCTGCAGCATGAGCGCCATCGCGGTCGTCCCGGCGACGAGCAGCGTGGCGAGCCCGGCCCGCTGCGCCCAGGTCCCGGTGCGCACGGCCAGCCCGTAGACGGGGTCGCGGCGGCGCATCCAGGCGATCAGCCCGAACACCGAGATCGCGAACACGATGACCTGCCGGAACGCGAGCCCGCCGAGGTTCGCGGAGAGGTAGACGGAGAACAGCAGCACGCATGCCGCCATCTGCACCGGCCACGTCGCGAGGCTGCGCCGCGATGACCATGGCGCCGATGCGATGTGATCGGCCACACAGCGAGGGTGAGTGGATCACCGAACGACGCACCACGGTGCCGGATCCGCGGCACGACCACCGTGCCGCGTCACTCGGGTGGGCGCCTATGCCTGGTCGAGAGCGGCGCGGGTGGTCGTGGTCGTGGCGCGGCCGTCGACCAGCATCAGTACCGGTGCGCCGGCGGGCCCGTCGCCGATCCGGGTCCGCGCCGCGGCGGCGTCCTCACCGTGCCCGACGGCCGGTGGCGGCGGGCCGGCGTGCGCGCCCACCTCGGCGGACGGGTCGAGGGCGTCCAGGTCGGTGACCGCGACGGTGCCGATCACGTCCGGCGCCGACCACGTCGTCGCATCGGTGTGCCGCGCCGCGACGACCGGGATGACGGCGGTCCCGGCCGGTGCACCCGCCAGCGCGGTCCGCAGGCAGGCGACCGTGCTCGTGGACGGAGTCACGAACAGCCCCGGCCGGTAGGCGCCGACGACGTCGCGGACCCGCCGGGCGTCGCCCGGGGAGTCGAGGAAGCCCAGGGTGGTGAGCCAGCCGTCGTCGAAGTACTTGGACAGGTAGATCCGCCCGGAGTCCGGCAGCACGGCGACGACCAGGGCGTCCGGCCCGGCCTCGGCGGAGACCCGCAACGCGGCGGCGACCGCGGTCCCGGCCGAGCCCCCGACCAGCAGACCCTCCTCGCGGGCGAGACGGCGGACCGTGCGCAGCGACTCGCCGTCGCCGATCCGCTCGAACCGGTCGGGTACCGAAGTGTCGAACACGGCGGGCCAGGTGTCGGTCTCGGTGTGCGGATGCAGGTAGTGCCCGACGGCCTCGACGAAGTACGGGCTGCCGTCCCCGCCGCCGTAGCGCGACGACTCGGGGTCCGCGGCCACGACCGTCACCCCGCCCGTGCGCTGCAGGTACCGGCCGGTGCCGCTGATCGTGCCGCCGGTCCCGGCGCCGGCGACGAGGTGCGTGACCCGACCGCCGGTCTGGGCCCAGATCTCCGGGCCGGTCGTTCGCTCGTGCACGTCGGGGTTGGCCGGGTTGCCGTACTGGTCGGCCAGCCACGCGCCGGGGGTCTCGGCGACGATCCTCGCGGCGAGCAGCTGGACGTGGCGCGGGTCCTCGCGCGGGACGAGCCCGGGGGTGGGGACGACCTCGGCGCCGTAGGCGCGCAGCAGCGCCACCTTCTCCGTCGTCGTCCGGTCCGGGACGACGAACACCGCCCGGTACCCGCGCGCGGCGGCGACCATGGCCAGCCCGATGCCGGTGTTGCCGGAGGTGCCCTCGACGATCGTCGCGCCGGGTGTCAGCGCCCCGGAACGCTCGGCTTCGAGGACCATGTTCAGCGCGGCGCGGTCCTTCACGCTGCCGCCGGGGTTGGTCCACTCGGTCTTCACCCACACCGGCGCGCCGCCCTCGGGCACGATCCGCCGCAACCGCACCAGGGCCGTGGCGCCCACCGCGTCGAGCACGGAGTCGTGTACGGGTCCACCCTCGGTCAGCACGGCCCGATAGTGCCTCATCCGGCCGCACTCCGCGCCTGGCGAGATCGGCCGGCCGGGTGGGTGGGCTCGCCACCGGGGAGCGGGGTCCGGCTGGAAGAGTGACGGCCGTGGGCGGAACGGTGCTGGTACTGGGCGGTCGCAGCGAGATCGGGCTGGCCGTGGCGGAGCGGCTGGCCGGGAGTGAGGCGAGCACGGTCGTGCTGGCCGCGCGGCGCAGCGGTGAGCTGGAGGTCGAGCGGGAGCGGTTGCGCAGGGCCGGGGTGAGCACCGTCGACGCGGTCGAGTTCGACGCCGACGACCTGTCCTCGCACCGGACGCTGATCGACGGCGTGCTGGCCCGGCACGGCCGGATCGACACCGTCGTCGTCGCGTTCGGCATCCTCGGCGACCAGGCCCGCGCCGAGGTCGACGCCGCGCACGCCGCCGCCGTCGTGCACACCGACTACGTCGCGCAGGTGCACGTGCTCACCGAGCTGGCCGCCACGCTGCGGGCCCAGGGCGACGGGACACTCGTCGTCTACTCGTCGGTCGCCGGGGTCCGGGTGCGGCGCGCCAATTTTGTATACGGTTCAGCGAAGGCAGGGCTCGACGGATTTGCCTCCGGCCTGGCCGACGCCCTGCACGGCAGCGGGGTGCGGTTGCTGCTGGTCCGGCCCGGTTTCGTGATCGGCCGGATGACCGAGGGGATGAGCCCGGCGCCGCTGTCGTCGACCCCGGAGCAGGTCGCCGACGCCACCGTCGCCGCGCTGCGCACGGGCCGCGGCGGCGACGTCTGGGTCCCCGGCACGCTGCGCGCCCTGGCCGCCGTGTTGCGCCTGCTGCCCCGCCCGATCTGGCGGCGTATGCCCCGCTGATCCCGGTCGTGGGCGGCGAGCGGGGGTGTGGGGTGTGGATGACGGGCAGCCGCGGTGTGCCAAGG
>JAKDNL010000731.1 GCA_030451825.1 Pseudonocardia sp.
CAGCGGAACGAGCATCGGCACCGAGAGGAGCGTCAGCGGAACGAGCATCGGCACCGAGAGGAGCGTCAGCGGAACGAGCATCGGCACCGAGAGGAGCGTCAGCGGAACGAGCATCGGCACCATCACCCCCGGCGAGCTGCACGATCGCGTAACCCCGGGCGAGGGTCGCGGACGGGCCGAGAGCGGTGAGGCGTGCCGTGAGGTGCTCGAGCTCCGCCGAGGAACGGTCGAACCGGCGTTGGACGGCGCGGTGTCCGCCGGCGCGCAGCTCGGCCAGCTCGCGTTCGTGCCGGTCGAACATCCGCAGGGGCTGGGCCAGCGCCGGACGTCCCCGCAGGTCGGCGACCCGGCGCCGCTCGCGGTCCACCCATCCGGACAGCGCCCGGCGGGAGCGTTCGCGCAGGCCGGCGATCCGCGCGGTCTCCTCGGCCAGGTCCGGGACCACGCTCCGCCCGGCCTCGGTCGGGGTGGAGCAGCGCAAGTCCGCGACGTGGTCGACCAGCGGTGTGTCCGGCTCGTGCCCGATGGCCGAGACCACCGGCGTCCGGCAGGCCGCGACGGCGCGGCACAGCGTCTCGTCGGAGAACGGCAGCAGGTCTTCGACGCTGCCGCCGCCGCGGGCCAGCACGATCACCTCGACCTCGGGGTCGCGGTCGAGCACCCCGAGCGCGTCCACGATCTGCCCGACGGCGAGCCCGCCCTGGGTGGCGGTGTTCTCGATCCGGAACCGCGCACCGGGCCAGCGCGCGGTGGCGTTGGAGACGACGTCGTGCTCCGCGGCCGAGGCCCGCCCGGTGATCAACCCGATCCGGTTCGGCAGCAGCGGCGGGCGGCGCTTGAGCGCGGCGTCGAACAGCCCTTCGGCGGCGAGCAGCCGTCGCAGCCGCTCGATCCGGGCCAGCAGCTCACCGAGACCGACCGCGCGGATCCGGTCCACCCGCAGGCTCAGCGTGCCCCGACCCAGGTAGAACGACGGCTTGCCGTGCACGATCACACGGCTGCCCTCGGCGGCCGCGTCACCGCTGTCACGCACCAGCGACGACGGCGCCGTGAGCTGCAACGACACGTCGGCGGCCGGGTCGCGCAGGACCAGGAACGCGGTGCCCGACCCTGGTCGGGCGGTGACCTGGGCCAGCTGCCCCTCGACCCAGACCGCGCCGAGGCGGTCCACCCATTCGGCGATCTTGCGGGCGACCGTGCGCACCGGCCAGGGCGACTCCTCCGAGGTCGGGGAGGACGGTGCCGTCACGCCTGGGACAGCGTCGAGATCCGGTTGGTCAGCATCCTGACGTACTCCGGACGGTTGCCGTGCGCGGTCTCCCAGGCCAGGAGGTCGGCCAGGTCGTCGAGGGTGAGCGCGCGCAGCTTGCCGCGCAGCTGCGGGATCGTCATCGACGGGTACTCGGGCAGCGTCGTGGGGGCCGTCGCCGTCGCGTCCGAGGCGGTAGCGGGCCGCGCCGCTGCCGCCGGCTTCGGCGGCCGGGCGACCGGGATGTCGGTGACCTTCGTCGACGGGCGCAGTTCGGAGATGGTGCTGGCGCCGTTGCGGGGCCGGAAGTCCGTCGGGGCGGCGTCGGGCAGGTCGTCGTCGAACGTCGCCCAGCTCGGGACGTCCTCGGCCGGACGCAGGGTGCCCAGCGCGCGGTCACCCTTGATCGCCAGCTCGGTGACGGTCTGCTGCAGGCGCATCGAGGCCTGCAGGGCCTGGCTCACGGCGGTCACCGGGAACTCGACGGCGTGCCGGGGAAGCTCCCGGACCTGCTCGACGGCGGTCACGACCAGGCCCGCGGCGATCCGCAGGGGGAACGGCAGCGGTGTCATGCGCACCATTGTTCCCTGCCCCGTGACGACCGGCAGGCCGGGGAGGGTCCGCGCGAGGACCGGGCAGAGCCGCACCGGAGCCGCACCGGGGTCGGGCCGCTCACGTCCGGCTGACCCGGTACCGCGGACGTCCGTAGGGTGGTGGCATGTCCGGATCGGGAGACAAGCGGGTCCTGCTGGCCAAGCCGCGGGGCTACTGCGCGGGCGTCGACCGGGCCGTGGAGGCCGTCGAGCAGGCGCTCGCCCAGCACGGTGCGCCGGTGTACGTCCGTAAGGAGATCGTGCACAACCGGCACGTCGTGGAGACGCTGACCGAGCGCGGCGCGGTCTTCGTCGACGAGGCCGACCAGGTACCGGAGGGTGCGATGGTCGTCTTCTCCGCGCACGGGGTCTCCCCGGCGGTGCGTGAGCAGGCCAAGAGCCGTGAGCTGCGCACCATCGACGCGACCTGCCCGCTGGTCACCAAGGTGCACCAGGAGGCGAAGCGGTTCGCCCGGGAGGACTACGACATCCTGCTGGTCGGGCACAACGGCCACGAAGAGGTCGAGGGCACCTCCGGCGAGGCGCCCGAGAACATCCAGATCGTGGAGTCCGCCGCCGACGTCGACGGCGTCACCGTCCGGGACCCGGACAAGGTCGTCTGGCTGTCCCAGACCACGCTGAGCGTCGACGAGACGATGCAGACCGTGCGCGCGCTGCGGGAGAGGTTCCCGGCGCTGCAGAACCCGCCGTCCGACGACATCTGCTACGCCACCCAGAACCGGCAGGTCGCGGTGAAGGCGATGGCTCCGCGCTGCGACCTGGTGCTGGTCGTCGGCTCGCGCAACTCGTCGAACTCGGTGCGCCTGGTCGAGGTGGCACTGACGGCGGGCGCCGGTGCGTCGTACCTGATCGACTACGCCAAGGACATCGACGACACCTGGCTCGACGGGGTCGGGACGATCGGCGTCACGAGTGGTGCCTCGGTGCCCGAGGTACTGGTCCGCGGCGTGGTCGAGGACCTGGCCGAGCGTGGCTGGGATGCTGTCGAGGAGGTCGACACGGCCGAGGAGACGCTGACCTTCTCGCTGCCGCGGGAGCTGCGCCCGAACCGGGCGGCCGCACGCTAGGCGCGGGTCAGGCGGCGCGG
>JAKDNL010000732.1 GCA_030451825.1 Pseudonocardia sp.
TCCTACCTGATGATCTGGGGCACCAACCTGCCGATCACCCGTACCCCGGACGCGCACTTCATGACCGAGGCGCGCTACCGGGGCCAGAAGGTGGTCGTGGTCAGCCCGGACTACTCCGACCACACCAAGTTCGCCGACGACTGGCTGCCCTGCGCCCCGGGAACCGACGGCGCGCTGGCGATGGCGATGGGCCACGTCATCCTGCGCGAGTTCTTCCGCGACCGCCGGGTCGGCTACTTCGACGAGTACGTGAAGACCTACACCGACCTGCCGTTCCTGGTCACGCTGCGCGAGCACGGCGACTCCTGGGTCCCCGACCGGTTCCTGACCGCCGCGGACCTCGGTCACACCGATCCGGGCGCCGCACACCAGACCGTGCTGCTGGACTCGGCCGGTGGGCAGCCGTTCCTGCCCGGTGGCACGCTCGCCACGCACTTCTCCGAGGCGGGCAAGGGCAGGTGGAACCTCGAGCTGGGCGGGGTCGACCCGATGCTCACCGTCTACGGCGGCGCCACCGACCCGGTCACGGTGGACCTGCCCCGCTTCGACGTGGGCGAGACCGAGGGCGGTGGCGTCATCCGCCGCGGCGTCCCGGTCCGGTGGGTCGGCGGGCGGCTGGTCACCACGGTGTTCGACCTGCTGATGGCCCAGTACGCGGTGGCCCGCGAGGGGCTGCCCGGCGTGTGGCCGTCGGGCTACGACGACCCGCAGCCCTACACCCCGGCGTGGCAGGAGGTCATCACGTCGGTGCCGGCCGCGGCGGTGACCCGGGTCGCGCGGGAGTTCGCCCGCAACGCCGAGCTGTCCCGGGGCCGGTCGATGATCGCGATGGGGGCGGGCACCAACCACTGGTTCCACTCCGACCAGATCTACCGGACGTTCTTCACGCTGACGATGCTGTGCGGCTGCCAGGGGGTCAACGGCGGCGGCTGGGCGCACTACGTCGGGCAGGAGAAGGTCCGCCCGCTGACCGGCTTCCAGCAGGTCGCGTTCGGCCTGGACTGGCAGCGCCCGACCCGGCACATGACCGGGACGTCGTTCTTCTACCTGCACACCGACCAGTGGCGCTACGAGAGCTTCGGCGCGGACGAGCTGGCCAGCCCGCTCGGGCGTGGCCTGTTCCGCGGACGCGCGTTCGCCGACACCCTGGCGCAGGCGTCCCGGATGGGCTGGACCCCCTCGCATCCCGCCTTCGACCGCAACCCGCTCGACCTGGCCGACGACGCCGCGCGCGCCGGCACGAGCGTGCAGGACCACGTCGTCGGGGAGCTGCAGGCCGGCCGCCTGCACTTCGCCGGTGAGGACCCGGACGACCCGCGCAACTTCCCCCGCGTGATGACGGTCTGGCGAGCCAACCTGCTGGGCTCCTCCGGCAAGGGCATGGAGTACTTCATGCGCCACCTGCTCGGCGTCGAGGACGCGGTGCGCGCCGAGGAGTCCCCCGAACGGCTGCGCCCGAGCGAGGTCCGCTGGCACGACGAGGCGCCGCGCGCCAAGCTCGACCTGGTCACCACCGTGGACTTCCGGATGACCAGCACCTGCACCTACTCCGACATCGTGCTGCCCGCCGCGACCTGGTACGAGAAGCACGACATCTCCACCACCGACATGCACCCGTTCGTGCACTCGTTCAACCCGGCCATCGCGCCGCCCTGGGAGACCCGCACCGACTTCGACGTGTTCACCGGGATCGGCGAGGCGTTCTCCCGGCTCGCGGCCACCCGCCTGGGCACCCGCACCGACGTGATCGCCGCGCCGCTGCTGCACGACTCCGCCGACGAGCTGGCCCAGCCGGGCGGGGTCGTGCGGGACTGGAAGCGCGGCGAGTGCGACCCGGTGCCGGGGGTGACGATGCCGCGCCTGGTGACCGTCGAGCGCGACTACGGTGCGGTGGCGGAGAAGATGGCCGCGCTCGGGCCGCTGGTGGACAGCCTCGGTACCGGCGTCAAGGGCGTCACGTGGAAGCCGACCGCCGCGGTCGAGCTGCTGGGCCGCACGAACGGGCTGGTGCGCGGCGGGGTCGGCGACGGGCGACCGGCGCTGTCTCGCGACATCCACCTGGCCGAGGCGATCCTGGCGCTGTCCGGCACCACGAACGGCGAGGTCGCCATGGCGGGCTGGCGCGACCTGGAGGAACGCACCGGCGTCCGGCTGGCCGACCTGGCCGAGGAGCGGTCCGGCGAGCGGATCGCCTTCGCCGACACCCAGGTCCAGCCCCGCGCGGTGATCACGTCCCCGGAGTGGTCGGGCAGCGAGACCGGCGGGCGCCGCTATTCCCCGTTCGTGGTCAACGTCGAGCGCAAGAAGCCGTGGCACACCCTCACCGGGCGGATGCACTTCTTTCTCGACCACGACTGGATCGCCGAGTACGGCGAGGGACTGCCGACCTACCGGCCCCCGCTGGACTACGTCCGGCACTTCGGCGAGCAGGGGCTGCGCGAGGACGGCCGCCCCGAGATCACCGTGCGGTACCTGACCCCGCACTCGAAGTGGTCGATCCACTCCGAGTACCAGGACAACCTGCACATGCTGCGCCTGTTCCGCGGCGGCCCGGTGATCTGGATGAGCCCGGTGGACGCGGCGAAGATCGCGGTCGCCGACAACGACTGGATCGAGGCCTACAACCGCAACGGCGTGGTGGCCTGCCGCGCCGTGGTCACCCACCGGATGCCCGAGGGCACGGTGTTCATGTACCACGCGAAGGACCGGCACCTGATGACCCCGAAGTCGGAGGTGTCGGGCTGGCACGGCGGCGGCGACAACTCGCTGACCCGGCTCGTCGTCAAGCCCACCCACATGATCGGCGGCTACGCCCAGCTCTCCTACGGGTTCAACTACTACGGGCCCACCGGGAACCAGCGCGACGAGATCACCGTGATCCGCCGCCGTGCGCAGGAGGTCGAGTACTGATGCGGGTGATGGCGAACGTGGCGATGGTGATGAA
>JAKDNL010000733.1 GCA_030451825.1 Pseudonocardia sp.
CACGGTGAGCCCGAGGTCGTCGGCGAGGGCCGCCAGGCCGAGCCCGGCGCCGACCGCCGCGGCCGCGATGACGTTGTGCCCGCAGGCGTGCCCGAGGCCGGGCAGCGCGTCGTACTCGGCGAGCACCGCCACCGTCGGCCCGCCGCCGTTGCCGGTCCGGGCCCGCAACGCGGTGTCCAGCCCGTGCACGCCGACCTCGGCCTCGACGCCGTGGCGCGCCAGCAGCTCGGCCACCGCGGCCACCGAGCGGTGCTCGCGGAACGCCGTCTCCGGCTCCGCGTGCAACGCCCGGGACAGCGCTACGATCTCGTCCCGGACCGCGTTCAGCCCCTCGGCGACGGCGGCGCGCAGGGCCTCCGGAGCGCCGTCGTGGGGCGAGGTCAGCGGCTCCGCGGCGGCGGCCCGCCCCGCGGTCTCGCGGGCGACGGCGTCGAGGTACGCGCGGCTGGGCCGCTCGGGCCGGGTGTGGTCCGTGTGGTCGGGCACGCCCCGCAGTATCTCCCCGCCGGTACCGGGCCTCCGGCCGGGCCGCTCGGCGCGCGCCGACCGTCGCGCCGCGCGCGCGGTCGCAGCCGCGTGCCGAAGCCGAGCGCGCAGGGGGAGCCCTGCGCGGGTTGGGTCGGGGTCTTGGCTGCGGGGGGAGGGGTCAGGTGGGGGCGGCCCTGGTCAGGGCGGTGACCAGGCGTTGGACCGAGGACTCCAGGCCCCACCGTTCGGCGAGCCCGACCAGTCGGTCGGGGTCGGCCGGAGTCGTCGGCAGGGTGGTGTCGCCGGAAAGGTCCACCGTCGCGTCGGTGACCACCCGCACGACCGGCTCGACCGCCCAGAGGTAGTCGGTCGCCCCGTTCAGCTTCGACCGGACGGTCGCGGCGATCCTGGTGTCGGAGGCGTCGCCGACGGCGGCGAGCAGCTCGTCCCAGCTGCCGAAGCGCCCGACCAGCGTGGCCGCCGTCTTCGCGCCGACGCCGGGGACACCGGGCAGCCCGTCCGAGGGGTCGCCGCGCAGCATCGCCATCTCCGCGTACGCCGCTCCGGCCCGCGCCGGCGGCACCCCGTACTTCGCCGCGACCTCGGCCGGGCCCAGGTACTCCGCCTTGTTCAGGCCGCGCCCGATGTAGAGCAGCCGGACCGGCGCCGGCCCGTCGCGCACGATCTGCATCAGGTCCCGGTCCCCGGACACGGCCAGCACCGGGTCCGCGGTCTCGGTGTGGGCCAGGGTGCCGATCACGTCGTCGGCCTCGTGCCCGGCCGCGCCGCCGGTGCAGATCCCGGCCGCCGCCAGCACCTCCATGATCATCGGGACCTGCGGGGCGAGGGTGTCGGGCACCTCCTCCGGGACGCCGGCCGGCACCTCGTCGGCGGCCTTCGCCACGACCACCCGGTGCGCCTTGTACGACGGCAGCGCCGCCACCCGGAACGCCGGTCGCCAGTCCAGGTCCAGGCACGCGACCAGCTTCGCCGGGCGGTGCTCGGTGACCAGCCGGGCGATCATGTCGGTGAACCCGCGCACGGCGTTCACCGGGGACCCGTCCGGCGAGGTGATCGACTCGGGAACCCCGAAGTAGGCGCGGAAGTACATGCTCGCGGAGTCCAGGAGCATCAACGGACGGTCGGTCATGGTGGGTCACTATGGCAGGCCTCCGGCGGACCGTTCACCCGGCAGGCTCCGCTCGGTAGCCGCACCGGGGCGGGTCCCTCACCGAGGGTGTCCGGCTTACGCTGCGAACCATGACCGACGCCGTGCCCACCGAGCTGCTCGCCGACCGTCTGCGCCGGGCCGCCGAGTTCGCCACCGAGCAGGACACCGACGTACTGTTCCTGACCCCCGGCACCGACCTGCGGTACCTGACCGGGTTCGACGGCGCCTCGCACGAGCGCCTGACCTGCCTGATCGTCCCGGCCGCCGGGCACCGCGCACCGCCCGCCCTGGTCGTGCCGAAGCTGGAGGCGCCAGGGTTCGCCGGCGTCCCGCTGGAGGCCCTCGGTATCGACCTGCTCACCTGGACCGACGGAGAAGACCCGTACCTGCTGGTCAGCGACCTGGCCGGCGGGCCCACCCGGATGTCGGTGGACGACGCGATGCCGGCACGGCACGTGCTCGCGCTGCGCGACGCGTTCCCGGACATCCCGCAGAGCCTCGGCGGACCGGTGCTGCGCGAGCTGCGGATGCGCAAGGACGCCACCGAGGTGGCCCGGCTGCGCGCCGCCGGCGAGGCGATCGACCGCGTGCACGCGCGGATGGGCGAGATGCTGCGTCCGGGCCGCACCGAGGCCGAGGTCGGCGCGGACATCACCGCCGCGATCGTCGCCGAGGGACACGCCGAGGCCGCGTTCGTGATCGTCGGGTCCGGCCCGAACGGCGCCAGCCCGCACCACGACGTCTCGGACCGGGTGATCGAGGCCGGCGACGTCGTCGTGATCGACATCGGGGGGCCGCTGCCGGATGGCTACAACTCCGACTGCACCCGCACCTACGCCGTCGGCGGCGAGCCCTCGGCGCGGGTCAAGGAGACCTACGCGGTGCTGCAGGAGGCCCAGGAGCGGGCCGTCGCCGCGGTGCGCCCGGGCGCGACCGCCTCCTCGATCGACCGGGCCGCCCGCGAGCCGATCACCGAGGCCGGGCACGGCGAGCACTTCATCCACCGCACCGGGCACGGGATCGGCCTCGACGTGCACGAGGAGCCCTACATCGTCGACGGCAACGACCTGGTCCTCGAGCCCGGGATGGCGTTCAGCATCGAGCCTGGCATCTACCAGGCCGGCGACTGGGGCGCCCGGATCGAGGACATCGTCGTGGTCACCGAGACCGGCGTCGAGCGCCTCAACAACAACCCCCGGGACCTGATCGTCCTCTGACCCGCCGGTAGGTGAACCGGCCCGGGCGTGACGGGTCGTGGGGGGGGCGGGGCGCCGCCCCCGCCCCGCGACGCCCGCACCCGGGCCG
>JAKDNL010000734.1 GCA_030451825.1 Pseudonocardia sp.
CAGCAGGTGCGGATCGACGACAGGGTGCGAATCGGGTCGGGTCCGGGGTTCAGTCGTCGAGCGGTGGTCGGGTGGACGATGTTTCTGGCGCCCGCCCGGCGCCGCCACCTGCACGCGAGATGCGCTCCATGGCTCGCCGCGAGCCGACGGGGAGCAACCAGGCGCATCTCGCGTGCTACTCGGCGCAGCGCGATGCCGTCCGGCCGGGGCCGGCCCGGCGCCGAACGGGCAGCTCACGCCCCGGGCCGTCGGGAACAAGCCCGTGGCCGGGCCGCGTTCCCCGGGAGAGACCAGGACGCGCGGGGATCGGAGACACGGTGGGTGGACGCATGCATCTGGCGGTCGAGCTGGGCGGAGCCGGCCGTCATCCCGGCGCCTGGCGGCTGCCCGGATCCGACGCCGCGGGGCTGTTCACCGCCGAGCACCACCTGTCCCTGGTGCGTACGGCCGCGCGCGGCGGGCTGGACTTCGTCGCGCTCACCGACTCGTTCGTCCCGCCCGGGGACGACCCGGACGCGCTGCGCGGGTCGCTGGACGCCGTCGCGATCGCCGCGCGGGTCGCGCCCGTGGTGCTCGGGATCGGGCTGGTGCCGACCGCGACCGTGACCCACACGGAGCCGTTCCACGTGTCCAAGGCGATCGCCACGCTGGATCTGGTCTCGACCGGGCGGGTCGGCTGGGAGCCGGCCGTGTCGCGCACGCAGGCCGAGGCGGACCTGTTCGGGCGCAAGGACGCCGCCGGGTCCGAGGAACTCTGGTGCGAGGCCTCGGACGCGATCGACGTCGTCGTCCGGCTCTGGGACTCCTGGGAGGACGACGCGGAGATCCGGGACGAGCCGACCGGGCGTTTCGTGGACCGCGACAAGCTGCACTACATCGACTTCACCGGCGAGTTCTTCTCCGTGAAGGGCCCGTCGATCACCCCGCGCTCGCCGCAGGCGCACCCGCCGATCGTGCTGCGCGGCGACGAGCCGTCCGCGGTGCCGGTCGCCGCGCGGTGGGCCGACGTCGTCCGGATCGCCGCGCCGACCGTCACCGCGGCGGGGGAGCTGCGCGAGGCGATCCGCACCGCCGTCGGCGACGCCGGGCGGGACCCGGATGCGGTGACGGTGCTGCTCGACGTCGAGACCCTGGTCGGCGACGACCTGGCCCGGCTCGACGCCCTCGCCCCGGCCGGCGCCGACACCGGCACCCGCGGTCTGCGCTACGTCGGCGACGCGGCCGGGCTGGCCACTTGGCTGCGCGACGCGCGCTCCGTCGCGGACGGGTTCACGCTGGTGCCGCTGGCGCTGCCGTCCGGGCTGGACCGGATCGTCGACGACGTGCTGCCCGCGCTCGGGGCCGACTGGGTCCCGGCGCCGGAGGCGACGCTGCGTGAGCGCTTCGGCCTCGCGCGGCCCGCGAACCGCTATGCCCAGGCAGCGCCGGCCCAGGCAGCGCCGGCCCAGGCAGCGCCGGCCCAGGCAGCGCCGGCATGACGAAGAAGCAGGTCCACCTCGCGGCGCACTTCCCGGGCGTCAACAACACCACGGTGTGGAGCGACCCGGCCTCCGGCAGCCAGACCGACTTCTCCTCGTTCGTGCACTTCGCGCAGTCCGCCGAGCGGGGCCTGTTCGACTTCCTGTTCCTGGCCGAGGGGCTGCGGCTGCGCGAGCACCGCGGGCGGATCCACGACCTCGACGTCGTCGGGCGCCCGGACACGTTCACCGTGCTGAACGCGATCGCCGCGGTCACCACGCACCTCGGCCTCGGCGGGACGATCAACACCACTTTCAACGAGCCCTACGAGCTGGCGCGGCAGTTCGCGTCGCTGGACCACCTCTCCGGCGGCCGTGCCGCGTGGAACCTGGTGACCAGCTCGGATGCGTTCACCGGCGAGAACTTCCGCCGGGGCGGGTTCCTGGACCCCTCGCAGCGCTACGACCGGGCCGGCGACATCCTGGCCGCGACCAAGGAGCTGTGGCTGAGCTGGGGCTCTGCCGACGGGAGCGAGGGGGCCGACGTACCCGAGGTGGTTCATAAGTCCGGCCAGTTCGACTTCCACGGCCGGTTCGGCCTCCCGCCGACCCCGCAGGGACACCCGGTACTGATCCAGTCCGGCGACTCCGACCAGGGCCGCGAGTTCGGCGCCGCCACCGCGGACGCGATCTTCTCCCGGCACTCGACGATCGAGGCCGGGCAGGCGTTCTACCGCAACATCAAGGATCGGCTGCCCCGCTACGGGCGCACCGACGCCGACCTGACGATCCTGCCCGCGGCCACGTTCGTCGTCGGTGACACCGAGGCCGACGCCGAGGACAGGGCCGAGCACGTCCGGCGCGCCCAGGTCTCGCCGCAGACCGCGATCGCGTTCCTGGAGCAGGTCTGGGGCCGCGACCTGAGCGCCTACGACCCGGACGGCCCGTTGCCCGACGTCGACCCGGACCCGGACGCCGCGTCGATCACCCGCGGCCGTGTCCGGCACGAGAAGGACACGCAGCAGGTCGCGAACGACTGGCGCGAGCTCGCCGCGTCGACGAAGGGCAGCGCCCCCGGAGGCGGGCTCACGATCCGCGAGCTGATCATCGAGACGACGGCGCGGCAGTCGTTCGTCGGGACGCCCGCGCAGGTCGCGGCGCAGATCGACGACGCCGTGCAGGCCGACGCCTCGGACGGGTTCATCCTGATCCCGCACCTGGTGCCGGGCGGGCTGGACGAGTTCGTGGACACCGTGATCCCGGAGCTGCAGGACCGCGGGGCCTACCGGAGCGCCTACACCGGGACCACACTGCGCGACCACCTGGGCCTGCGCCGCCCGAGTACCGCGGAGGTGGCCGACACCCGCCGTAGCGCTTGACCGACCGTGCGCGGATATAGCAGCCCGGGCCCCCATATACCCGCACGCCCCGGGGGCGGGCCCCGCCGCCGGTGTCATCGCCTCCGGCGCGGGTGG
>JAKDNL010000126.1 GCA_030451825.1 Pseudonocardia sp.
GGGCAGCGATATCCGCGCACGGGGGGGCTAGGTTTCGGGCCGGGCCGTCGCGGGGTCCAGGTCCCAGCCGTCGACCGGCAGCAGCAGCCCGTGCCGGACGAGCTCGCGCACGGCCGGCAGCATCGCGCCGATCAGGGTGTCGGCCGGGCGGTCGTGGGCGTAGGACAGCAGCGCGACCAGCTCGGAGAGCGGCAGGTCGCCGCGGCAGCCGGCGAGCAGCGACGCGGCGACGTCGTCCACGTCGTGCTCCCAGGACGGCGTGCCCCAGCGGCGCACGGTCGTCTGGAGCGCCCGCCAGCCGTCGACGTCCGGGTCGTTCGCCACCGACGCCCGCTCCAGCAGCGCCTCCGGGGCCAGGCGCAGGCGCGCGCCCAGCAGGTCGTCGTCGCGGGAGTTGTCGCGCAACCAGGTGGTGCGGTCGAGCCAGCCGGCCATCTCCGGGCCGAGGCCGTCGGTCAGCTCGCCGGGCAGGTCCTCGACGACGACGGTCGGCTCGATGCCGGGCGAGGCGTGGCGGCGCAGCAGCAGGAACCCGAAGCCGACGCCCTCGACGTTCTCCGACTCCATCCAGTCCAGCCAGGTCGCGGCCTGTGCGCGAGCTTCCGGGGAGGACGGGACCAGCCCGGCGTCGCGCTGCCACGTCCCGACGTGCATCGCCGGGTCGACGGTCTCGCGCTGCAGGACCCACGCGTCGCAGCCCGGCGGGATCCAGGACCGCACCCGGTCCGGCCAGTCGTGGCCGCGCACGTGCAGCCAGGACCCGAGCATCTGCGCGATCCCGCCCGGGTTCAGGAGGCCGGGCAGGTCGGCGAGCAGGGCGGCGAGCGCGGTGTCGCCGGCCTGGCCGGAGTCGCGGTAGACGTAGTCGACGCGCGCGGGCCCGGGCACGAACGGCGGGTTGGACACGATCTGGTCGAACCGCTCCCCGGCGACCGGGGAGAACCAGGGCCCTTCGCGCAGGTCCACCTCGACGTCGCTGAGCAGGCACGACATCCCGGCCAGCGCGATCGCGCGCGGGGCCAGGTCGGTGCCGACCACCCGCCGCGCGTGCCGGGACGCGTGCAGGGCCTGCACGCCGCAGCCGGTGCCCAGGTCGAGGACGGAGCCGGTGCGGCGGCGCACCGTCGCCGCGGCCAGGCTCAGCGACGCCCCGCCGACGCCGGTGACGTGGTCGCGGTCCTGCCGCGCGGCAGGGGTGTCCAGGTCGGAGACGACCCACCAGTCCGCGCCCGGGTCCCCGTCGCCTGCGGAGCCGGCATCCCCGCCGGACTCGCCGTATGGGCGGATGTCCAGGGCTGCGCGCAGCCCGTCCGGGGTGCGGTGCAGCAGCCCGCCGGAGACGAGCGGATCGACGTCGCCGAGCGCCGCCGTCACGGCCGTCTCCGGCTCGGTGCTCTCGAGCAGCAGCATCCGGACGAGCGTGCCGAGCTCGCCGCCGTCGCGGGTGGCCCGGGCCGCGGGCTCGGGCTCGCCGCGGGTCAGGGCGTCGTGTGCGGCGCCGCCGAGCAGCGCGCGGACGCCGTCGGGGGTGTAGCCGGTCTCGCGGAAGCGCTCGCGCAGCGCGGACGCGTGTGCGGGCGACAGGTGGGGGAGCACCCGCCCATCCTCGCCGACGCCCGGACCGGAGGCCGCGGGTGTGCCATCCTGTCCGCCATGACCAGCCTGTGCATCGCCCAGGACCCGGACGCCGACGCGCTGCTCGAGCGCGAGCCGCTGGCGTTGCTGATCGGGATGCTGCTCGACCAGCAGATCCAGATGGAGATCGCGTTCAAGGGGCCGCAGAAGCTCCACGAGCGCCTCGGCGGCCTGGACGTCCGGGTGATCGCCGACTACGACCCCGAGCAGTTCGCGACGCTGGCCACCACGCCGCCGGCGATCCACCGCTACGGCGGGTCGATGGCCAAGCGGGTGCAGGCGCTGTGCCGCTACGTCGTCGACGAGTACGACGGCGACGTCGAGGCGATCTGGACCCGCGACAAGCCCACCGGCACCGAGGTGCTCCGCCGGCTCCGGGCGCTACCCGGCTACGGCGAGCAGAAGGCGAAGATCTTCCTGGCCCTGCTCGGCAAGCAGCGCGGGGTGCAGCCCTACGGATGGCGCAAGGCGGCCGGGGACTACGGCCGGGCGAACACCCGGCTCTCGGCCGCGGATGTCGTCGACCCGACGTCGTTGATCGAGGTCCGCAACACCAAGAAGGCGAACAAGGCGGCGGCGAAGGCCGCCACCTCCGACTAGAAGCGGCCGGGCAGGGCTAGCATCGGTGTCGTGCACAAGGTCCCGGATGCCCTCAGCGGGGCGCGTGTGATCGACCCGGACCAGGTCTGCGACGCCGTCGCGGTGCTGTCCGACGTCGACAAGGTCGCCCACGCGGCGACGATCCTCGACGTACTGGGGGAGGCCAACCGGCTCTCCATCCTGCTCGCGCTGCAGCACGCCGGGGACCTGTGCGTCTCCGACCTGGCGGTGGCGGTGCGGATGAGCGACAGCGCCGTGTCGCACGCGCTGCGCCTGCTGCGCGCGCACGGCATGGTCACCGCGCACCGCCAGGGACGCCTGGTGCGCTACCGGGTCGCGGGCGGGCTCGGACAGCGGTTGCTCGAGGTCGTCTCCGCCGAGGCGGTGACGACGGGCACCCTGCACGCGCACGGGCACGACGACGGCCTCGGCGCGTGAGCGAGCCGCGCCTCGTCCCGCCGGTGGGCCGCTCGGTCGTCGAGCAGGCCGCCGGGACGCTCACCGGGCCCGAGGTCGAGGACGCGGTGGCGCGGCTGCTCGACGCCCTCGACGCCGTGCACGACGACGGCTGGTACCCGGCCGTCGACGTGCTGCGGCCCTGGTCGCGGCACAACCCGCGGATCAGCGGCGAGTTCGCCCGGCCCCGCGCGGTCCGCGGTTACCTGCACCGGGAGCTGTCCTCGCTGGTCCGCGCCGGTGCCACGGTCACCGTGCGGGCGTCTCGTCCGGCGGTCGCGTTCGACGACCCGGACTTCTTCGCCGCGCTCGACGAGGACCGCTTCGACCTGCGGGTGAAGAAGCTGTTCCTGTTCGGGCCGGAGCGGATGGCGCTCTCACTGGACCGGCTCTCGCACTACTGCGGGACGCCCGCCGAGTCGTTCGAGCGGCACGTGCTGTTCACCAACTACGCGATGCACGTCGAGTCGTTCCGCGAGCGCTTCCCGGACGCCGAGGGCCCGGACCACGACGGCGTGCAGATGCCGGCCTGGCACCACCGGCGCCCGGACGGCGACGGCGTGAGCCTGGTCAACATCGGCGTCGGCCCGGCGAACGCGAAGACCGTGACCGATCACCTGGCCGTGCTGCGCCCCGACACGATGATCATGATCGGGCACTGCGGTGGCCTGCGGAACCGCCAGGAGTTGGGCGACTTCGTGCTCGCCACCGCCTACCAGCGGGCCGACCACGTCCTCGACGAGGCGCTCGCTTCCGACGTGCCGGTGATCCCGAACCACCGTCTCAACACCTACCTGCTCGACGCGCTGGAGACCGCCGGATCGACCTACCGGCTCGGCGTCGTGCACACCACCGACAACCGGAACTGGGAGCTCAACCAGAGCTCGACGCTGGCCCGGATGCGGGCCTCGCGCAGCGTCGCGGTGGACATGGAGTCGGCGACGATCGCGGCCAACGGCTTCCGCTACCGGATCCCGAACGCGACCCTGCTGTGCGTGTCGGACAAGCCGTTGCACGCGGCACCGAAGCTGGCCGGCGGGGCGCGGGACTTCTACGAGGCCAGCAAGCGCCGTCACCTCGGGATCGCGCTCGCGGCCCTGGACCGGGCGCGTCGCGAGTTCCCGGGCGGGCTCCCCGGGCACGACCTGCGCTCGCCGGACGAGCCGTTGCTCGGCGCCATGCCCGATTCGCCCTGATCGCCGGTCGACGAGTCCGTGGCCGGTGCGCACAGGAACGAATCGAGTGACACGATGGGGGAGGAGGTGGTCACGTGACCGACCAGCGGCGAGAGCCGGACCCCGTCCTCATCACGGACGCGGCGATGTCCTACGAGGAAGAGCTGGCGGTCCGCAAGCGACGCTACAAGGTCATGATGGGGATGCGGATCCCGTGCATGATCCTTGCCGTGGTCTTCTACCAGATCCCGTGGTTGGCGGTCACCCTGTTGGTCATCTCCATCCCGTTGCCCTGGATCGCGGTGCTCGTCGCGAACGACCGTCTGCCCCGCAAGTCCGAGAAGGTGAACCGGTACCGGGGTGACCGCAAGGAGCTCGAGGCCGCGGAACACCCGGTCATCGAGAACTGACGGACGCGTCGCCGCGGGGATGGGGCATCATGGGAACATGTCCACACAGACGCTGCCCGAGGTCGACACCCGGCCGGAGGAGACCGAGCAGGAATCCGGCGACGACACGCCGAAGATGTTCCACTACGTCCAGAAGTCCAAGATCACGGAGAGCGCGGTCCTGGGCAGCATGGTGGTGGCACTCTGCGGCGAGACGTTCCCGGTGACCAAGTCCCCGAAGCCCGGCTCCCCGGTCTGCCCGGAGTGCAAGGAGATCTTCGAGGGCCTGCCCAAGGAACCGCCGGGCAAGTGAGCCCCGCGCCCGTCCCCGCCGGTCAGCGCCGGTCGCGGTGGTGGGCGAGGATGACCAGCGCGACCGGGCCGTCCGGTTCGCCCGGCGACGCCGGAAGCTCCTGCTCGCGCACGAAGCCCTCGCTCTCGTAGAGCGCGAGCGCCCGCGCGTTGTCCGGCTTCACGTCCAGCCACACCCGCTCCACCCCGCCGTCGGACCCCACGGGCGCGGGGTCGTCGAGGACGAGGTCGAGGGTGGCGCGCAGGGCGGCGCGGCCCAGGCCGCGGGCGCGGTGCTCCGGCGCGATCACGATCCGGCGCAGCTCGACGCCGTTCTCGGTCCCGCGCGGGGCCGCCAGCACCACGAACCCGGCCGAGCGGCCCTCGTGGAGCACGAGCAGGTGCTCCCGGTCCGGGTCGTCGACCGCGTCCCGGTGCCAGGCCGCGGAGGAGTCGCCGAGCCACTCGGCGGTGTCCGGAGCGGTCTCGATCTCCAGCACCCGGCCGAGGTCGTCGGTCCCGGTGCGGCGCAGTGTCACAACGGGGGTCACCAGCGGGGCCGGGTCGCTCACTCGGACAGGAAGCCGTCGATGATCGGGACGAAGCGCTCCGGGTCGACGAGCAGCTCCAGGTGACCGCCATGATAGGTCTCGATCCGCGAGTTGCGGATGCCGCGCGCCAGCTGCTTCGCGTTGCCGATCGGGACGATCGGATCGTCGTCGCCGGCGAGGATCATGGTGGGGGCGCGGATCGAGCCGAGCATCGGCAGGCTGGTCCAGCCCGACAGCGCGAGCAGCTGGTAGTAGTAGCCGCGCATCGGTCCGCGGCGCTCGCCCGACATCAGCACCTGCGCGGCCAGCTCCGGGTGCTCGCGCATGGACCCGCCGTAGATCTTCGGCGCGACGGTCTCGAGGTAGTCGGGGTCCAGGTGCCGGCGCGGGGTGGACATCGCGGCCATCACCCGCGGCGGGGCCGGGATCATCAGCGCGCCGGTGCCGGTCGCGGCCAGCAGCAGGCGGCGCACCCGGCGTCGACGGGACAGCGCGAACTGCTGGGCGAGCATCCCGCCCCAGGAGAAGCCCATGACGTCGACCTCGCGCACACCCATCCGGGTCAGCACCTGTCCGAGGCGATGCGCCATCCAGGTCAGGTGGTAGGGCAGCGACGGCATCGCCGAGCCGCCGATCCCCGGCGGGTCGAAGCGGATCACGTCCAGGTTCGCCGGCAGTGCGTCCACCAGCGGGTCCAGCACGTCGGTCGCCGCCCCGATCCCGTTGCAGATCAGCAGCGGTGTGCGGCTCGGCCCGGGCCCGGACGCCGGCCGGACGACGACGCGCAGCGAACGCCCGCCCACCACGACGTCGTGCGACTCGACGCGGCGGGGCTCGGCAGGGGACTGATCGACGGGAGTGGCCATCGGCGACGAGAGTAGGTCCCGTTTCGCGGCGGGGACAGCTGGAGCGGTGTCCGACGGGCCGGGCGGGCCGGGCTGTGGGCGTACTGACCAGCGTCGCAGGGCCGTGCCCGTGCCCCTGCACACATCCGGGCGGGTGCGGCCCAGGGGCCTGTGTGACAGGGGGCGCCTGGTCAGCGGGTCAGGTAGGTCCCGGGGGCCGGGAACAGCGGGTGCAGACGGCGTCCGCCGAGCTCCGGGGGCGCTTCGCGCAACGTCCCGGAGCGGGCACCCAACCACTCGGTGAGGTCGTCCCACCAGGAACCGGGCCGTTCCTGGCTACGGGCCAGCCAGTCGTCCGGTCCGGTGAAGGCGTCTGCGACGACCGGCTCCGGCCCGACCCGGAATGACGCCCCCGCCGCCCGATCCGGCGGCACGAGCAGCGCGCCGGCCTGGTCGCCGCCGGCCAGCACCATCCGGCAGGACCCGCCGAGCAGCTCCGCGGTCCGGTAGCCGGCGGTCCAGCGCTGCACCGGGTCGTCCGCGGCGGCGACGAGGTAGGCGTCACGGGTCAACCGGCGCGGCTCGACCGGGGTGCCCAGGACGATCGTGCCCGGCTGGTCGGCGTCCGCGGCGGCCAGCGCGACCAGGTCGGCGTGCAGGGCCGCGGGCATCCGCAGCAGGTCGCCGGACCAGTACCGGAGGGCGTCCCGGGCCTGGTCGGAGAGCTGCTCCGGGGCACACACCGGGGTGACCTCGTAGGGCCGGACCTGCTCGCCGCCGTGGCGCCACGTCCAGGAGCGGGCGGCGACCGGGCCCTGAAGCACGCCATCCCGGGCGGCGATCTCGGTGGCCGCGCGGGTCGCGCCCGGGTCCAGCCGGAAACCGGGCAGCGCCGCGGACTGGTCCAGCACCGTGGCCAGGTAGACCGACGCGGCGATCCGGTCGTCGGAGCCGATCGCGGTCAGGTGCGACTGCACGGCCGCGGCGAGCAGCCCGCCGGTGCGCACCCCGAGCAGCGCGATCCGGGGCCGCCGGGTGATCCGGGTGCAGGCGTCCACGGCGTCCAGCACGGCCGCGACGTGGGCGTCGAGGCCGCGTGCGCGCTCACCCGGTCCGGGATCCGGCCAGGACAGCGCGAACACCTGGTGCCGCGACCGGACCAGGTGCTCGACCAGCGAGTGCCGCGGCGCCAGGTCGGCCAGGTAGTAGCGGTGCATCAGCGGCGGGACGACGAGCACGGCCACGTCGTGCACCTCGTCGGTCTGCGGCAGGTACTGCAGCAGCTCGCACATCGGGGTGCGCAGCACGACCGCGCCCGGGGTGGCGGCGATGTCCCGGCCGGGGACCGGGCCGCCGCCGTCGTGGGGCCGGGTGCCGGTCGGAGTGGGCGGCAGCGCGGGCCGGGCGGGGCAGATCAGGTCCGAGACCATGGTGAGGATCTCGCGCATCCGCGCTTCGTCGTCGGCCTCCAGGCGGGGGGTGCAGGCGCTCGTCGCGCCGCCACCGGACGAGGCGTCGTCGAGCAGGGCGGCGAGGGCCGCGGCGGTGACCAGATAGGTCTGCATCGCCCGGCGGCGCAGCGGGTCGGTGAGCCAGCCGGGTTCGGCGAACCGCTCGTCGGCCCGGTGCGGGGCAACCGTCGAGGTGCCCAGCCCGACCGCCCCGAGGCCGGCCACCAGCCCGGCCCCGCGGCGCAGCACCGACACCGGCCGTGCGGCCAGGGACGCTGCCAGCCGTAGCGTCGCGCGCGGGGCGAGCAACCGGCGCAGCCTGCCCGGGGACAGCCCTTCGAGGGACAGTCTTTCGAGGGGCAGCCCTTCGCCCGAGGGTGCCGCGTCCCGACCACTCATGTCGCCACCCTGCCTCATCCGGTCGTCGCCCGATCCGCTGGCGCGCCTGGCCGACGTTACGGCGATATCGGCCGAAGGGGCCCCGAGGGTGCCTCGCCAGAAAATCGTTCGTGAACCGTCTCGGTTGGCGAAGGATTTTCCGGAACAAGGGTCCCGACAGAGCCTCGAACCGGAGCCCGGCGGCGTCCCCGCCGGGCCCGGTTCATCGTCGCTGTTCGGTCGTGACCGGTGCCGTTCACCCGGTGGTGCGCAGATGGTCTCCGACGTCGGGGAGCGTGTCCGGGGATCGGGCTCACCGGACGGACCGGCGACCGGTGAGAGGTGGATCATGACGACCAGGGTCGATCGTGGGGACGCCGCGGCGGAGCGAGCACGGTTCCTCGGCGAGTTCCTGCGTGACCCGGCCCGCACCGCCGCTCCCGCGCCGAGTTCGCGCGCCCTGGCCGAGATCGTCTGCGCGCCGGTGTCGGCCCCCGGGGACCCGGTCGTCGGCGAGCTCGGGCCGGGGACCGGGGCGTTCAGCGCTCTCGTGCAGGAGCGCCTCGGCGGGCGCGGATACCACCTGGCCGTCGAGCTGAACCCCCGCCTGGCCGGACTGCTGTGCCGACGCCATCCCGCGATCGACGTCGTGGTGGCCGGTGCCGCGGAGCTGCCGGCGCTCCTGGCCGAGCGCGGCCTGGGCGGTGCCGACGTGGTGCTGTCCGGCCTGCCCTGGGCGGCCTACCCGGTCACCGGCCCCCGGCTGACCGACGTGATCGCCGGCTCCCTGCGCCCGGACGGTGCGTTCACCCAGTTCACCTACGTCTGGTCGCGGTGGGCCCCTCCGGCCCGCCGTCAGCACCGCTGGCTGCGCGAGGCGTTCGAGGAGGTCGTGGCCAGCCGCACGATCTGGCCCAACCTGCCCCCGGCCCTGGTCTACCTGGCACGACGCCCGACGGCGGTGGGTCACGCCGAGGAGCCCGCAGGCGCGCGGCTACCCTGATCGACGCCCCGGACGCCGGCTCAGCCGGCTCACCGAGCCGGGGCGGACGAGACCGCGGACCAGGGGAGACGTGTGTCGCAGGCCCAACTCGCCTCGCCGGAGACCCGGCCGCTGCGCGCGTGGCAGCGCAGTGCGCTGGCGCGCTATCTGGCCACGCAGCCGCAGGACTTCCTCGCGGTCGCGACGCCCGGCGCCGGTAAGACGACGTTCGCCCTGCGGGTGGCCGCGGAGCTGCTCGCGGACCGGACGATCGACGCGCTCACGGTCGTCACGCCGACCGAGCACCTGAAGTACCAGTGGGCCGAGGCGGCCACCTACGCCGGGATCGCGCTGGACCCGGAGTTCCGCAACTCCGCGGGCGGCACGTCGAGCGACTATCACGGCATCGCCGTCACCTACGCCGGTGTCGCGGCGCACCCGATGCTGCACCGGGCCCGGTCGGAGAACCGCCGGATGCTGGTGGTCCTGGACGAGATCCACCACGCCGGCGACGCGCGGTCCTGGGGCGAAGCGGTGTCCGAGGCGTTCGACCCGGCCGTCCGGCGCCTGGCCCTGACCGGGACCCCGTTCCGCTCCGACGACAACCCGATCCCGTTCGTCGAGTACGTGCCCGACGCCGAGGGCGCGCCGCGCAGCCGCGCCGACCACTCCTACGGCTACGCCGAGGCACTGGCCGACAACGTGGTCCGGCCGGTGGTCTTCCTGGCCTACTCCGGCACGTCGAACTGGCGCACCAGCGCGGGCGAGGAGATCTCGGCCCGGCTCGGCGAGCCGATGACCAAGGAACAGACCGGCATGGCCTGGCGCACGGCGCTGGACCCGGCCGGGGAATGGATGCCGGCCGTGCTGGCGGCAGCGGACCGGCGCCTGACGAGCCACCGCGAGGGCGGGATGCCCGACGCCGGGGGTCTGGTGATCGCCTCGGATCAGACCGCGGCCCGGTCCTACGCCGCGATCCTGCGCACGGTCACCGGGACGATGCCCTCGGTCGTGCTCTCCGACGAGGCCGGCAGCTCGGACCGGATCGCCGAGTTCGCGCGCTCCGAGGACCGGTGGATGGTCGCGGTCCGGATGGTCTCCGAGGGTGTGGACGTGCCGCGCCTGGCCGTCGGGGTCTACGCGACGTCGGCGTCCACGCCGTTGTACTTCGCGCAGGCGATCGGACGGTTCGTGCGGTCCCGGCGCCCCGGGGAGACGGCGTCGGTGTTCGTGCCGAGCGTGCCGGTGCTGCTGGCGCTGGCCAGCGAGCTGGAGGCGCAGCGCGACCACGTCCTGGGCAAGCCGCACAAGGTCGACGAGACCTGGGACGACGAGGAGCTCAACCAGGCCAACCGGACCGAGGACGAGCCGGGCGAGCAGGAGAAGGCGTTCACCTCGCTGGGCGCCGACGCCGAGCTGGACCAGCTGATCTACGAGGGCACCTCGTTCTCCGCGGACGAGGAGGACTACCTCGGCCTGCCCGGCCTGCTCGAGCCGGACCAGGTGCGCACGCTGCTGTCCAAGCGCCAGCAGGAGTGGATCGCGCGAGGTTCGCCCCGCACCGGAGCCCAGGCCCGCGCCACGCCTGCCACCGACCCGACCCCGCTGCCACCGGCCGAGCGGGCTCCGCAGAGCACCCGGGAGCGGCTGGCGACGCTGCGCAAGGAGCTCAACACGCTCGTCGCGCTGCACAACCACAAGACCCGCAAACCGCACGGCGTGATCCACAACGAGCTGCGACGGCACTGCGGCGGCCCGCCGACCGCGATGGCGAACATGGACCAGTTGGAGGAACGGATAGCCACCCTTCGGTCCTGGCGCTGAGGAGCGCGGGAGCATCGGCCGCGGACACCGATGCACCGCGCACTGGTCGTTCCGGGTGGTTCGTGTGTCCGACCTCACTCACCCGACAGGTCGTGCGCCGAACGGCCGTCCGTGACTGTGCGTGACGATTCGGGCTCGGACGGCGGCTCGTCGCCTTCTCGCGAGCGGAGCGTGACCGCGGCGATGACGGCCACGATCCCGACCGCCTCCAGCGGTCCCGGACGCTGCCCCAGGCCGATCAGTCCGACCAGCGTGGCGGTGGCCGGCAGCAGCGCCAGCAGGACCGCGAAACGGGCCTGCCCGACCCGTCGCAGAACCACCTGGTCGAGCACGTAGGGGATGACCGAGGACAGCACGCCGAGCCCGACCGCGAGCAGCAGGACCGGCGGCTCGAGCAGTGCCGCGAGGCCGTCCCGGGTGCCGTTCCCGGCCCCGTCGCCGCTCCCCGCGGTGAGCAGCAGGGGCGAGAGCAGCACCGCCGCCGCGGCGAATCCGACGGCCAGGTCGTCGATGCCGTTCCCGCCGCGCGCGACCCGTTTGCCGAGCACGATGTAGACCGCCCACATCGTCGCCGCGCCGAGCGCCCACGCCACCCCCGACGGGCTGCCCGACCAGTGCACATCCGCGATCAGCAGCACGCCCAGGGCGGCCAGGACGACGGCGCCGACGTCCCGCGGACGTCGCGAGGCCAGCGCCGCCACCGCGACCGGGCCGCAGAACTCGATCGCCACCGCGGTGCCCAGCGGGAGGCGGGCGATCGCCTCGTAGTAGGCGACGTTCATCAGGGCCGTGGCCAGGCCGAACACGGCCGAGCGCAGCAGCCGTCGCGGCCGCCAGGCGGCCCGCCCGGGGCGTCGCCAGGCCAGCAGCACCAGCGCCGCACCGATCAGCCGCAGCTCGGCCACCGCGGCCGGGGCGAGCCGGTCGAACAGCCCGACGGCCAGCGCGGCGCCGACGTACATCGACGTCCCGCCGAGCAGGAACAGCACCGGCGCGGCCCGATCGCCGAGTCGCAGCCGGTCCGCGACCGACGATCCCGGTGTGCGTCCCATGGTTGCTGACCGTAGTCACGACACGGCGAGTGAACAGCGCCGAGGTTGCACGGGTGAGCACCGGCCCCGCATGATTCATCCGTAGTCAACTTCATACGAATCCGGTCACCGCGGGTACATCGCGGCGTCACCGCAAAGCTGCCTGAAGATCAGGACGTGATGCGTGTCGCGACTCGCCCCGGGAACACGTGCAGGGGCTCGAAGCGTCTGTAAGAGTGTGGGCGACACGCGAGAGCGGTCGTCACAGTGATACGGCATCGGGGGCGGCCCCGGTGTCGAGACGGAGGGAGACCGCTATGCAGCCAGAAACGCTGACCCGGCCCGAGTTGACTCTCGCCGACCGCTGCGACCGCTGCGGTGCGGCGGCCAAGGTGCGAGCCATTCTTCCCTCCGGTGGGGAGCTTCTGTTCTGTGGCCACCACGGTCACGCGCACGCGGAGAAGTTGCGTGAGGGTGGCGTGGAGGTGCAGCAGGGCGGCGAGTGACACGCCGACACAGACTTGATGAGACGGACGGGCGGGGACCTTCGGGTCCCTGCCCGTTTCGTCTGTCCGGGGCCCGCTCGCGATCCCCGGAGCCGGGCCCTCAGCCGTCCTGGCGACGGCGGTGGCGCGGGGCCGGGACACCGTGCTCCGGAGACCGCGGGGACGGGATCCGGGGGATCGCCGTCGTGCGCAGCTCCAGGCGGGCCAGCTCACGGATGTCGGCCAGGCGCGCGGCCAGCATCGTCACCACCGGGCGCAGCGGCGTGGCCAGCTGCTCGTCCAGGACGGCGTCGGCGCGGCCGAGGAGTTGCAGCCCGCCCGCGGTCCGCCCGGCGATCGGGACCGGGACGACGAGCGAGCGGACCAGCCCGCAGTCGGCCGCGGCCGCCGCCAGCTCGGGCGGCCCGTGACGCGTCAGGTCGGGGGTGGCCAGCGTGCGGTCGCCGCGGACCGCGGCCGGGAGCGGGCCGTTTCCGGCGCGGCGCTGGATCCGGGCCATCCGGTCGGCGGCGGTGTCGGAGGTGAAGACGCGCTGCTCGTCGGGATCCCGCGGGTCGGCGGGGTCGGTCAGCATCAGGACCGCTCCGGAGACGCCCGCGGCGGGCGGTAGCGCCACGCACACCCCGGACAGCATGGCCGCGACGTCGATATGAGCCACCGAGGTGGCTCCGACCTGCAGGGCGATACGGATCAGGGCTCCGGCCGGATCGCGTTGCCCGAGCGAGCCCGAGGTCATGAACGATGCCGCCATCGCCGTCCTTTCCGCCGGGCCCGTTCCGTCCGCCCGACGCCGGACCCGTCGGCACCGTCGTCGGTGGAAGATCGTCCCGGGTGAAGTCAATCACCGAGCGTCGTCGCGCTGCGGTGGACGATAACGAACTCGGCCGGTCGGCCGCACGGCGGCTAGGCCGAACGTGGGAGTCGGCTCCCCATCATGATCACTCCCGGCGATCGTGACGGTGCCCACCCGGCGTCGCTGGCCGGGGCGACGGTCGCGACGTAGGG
The DNA here is from genome assembly GCA_030451825.1 of Pseudonocardia sp. GTDB lineage: Bacteria > Actinomycetota > Actinomycetes > Mycobacteriales > Pseudonocardiaceae > Pseudonocardia. Next base: position 13,120 of record JAKDNL010000126.1, read on the forward strand.
TCGGTCCCGTACCGCGGGAGCCCACGCACCGAGGCTGAGAGGGCGGCAGGCGGCCGTCGACCGTTCGAACCTGATCCGGGTCACACCGGCGTAGGGAGGCCGACGTGCGTCGTCATCTGTCCTCAGCCCGTTCCACCGTGATCGTCGCGGTCCTCGGTGTGCTCGCGCTGGTGCTCGCCGGCTGCGGTGCGCCGTCCGATCCGGGCGCCGGCGGGGGCGGCGCCGCCGGCGGGGACGCGAACACGATCCGGGTCGCGCTGGACTGGACCCCCAACACCAACCACACCGGCCTGTTCGTGGCCCAGCAGGAAGGCTGGTTCCGCGACGCCGGGCTGAACGTCGAGCTGCTGCCCTACAACCAGACCTCGCCGGACACGCTCGTCGGATCGGGCGCGGCCGAGTTCGGGATCAGCTTCCAGGACTCGTTCACCTACTCCAAGGGCGCCGGCGCGGACATCACCTCGGTGATGGCGGTGCTGCAGCACTGGGCCACCGAGGTCGCGGTGAAGGCCGACCGCAGCGACATCACCTCCCCGCGCGACCTCGACGGCAAGACCTACGCCGGGTTCGGCGGGCCGGGTGAGCAGGACAAGATGCGCGCGATCATCCGGGGCGCCGGAGGGCAGGGGACGTTCTCCACGGTCACGCTCGGCACGTCGGCCTACGAAGCGCTCTACGCCGGGCAGGCCGACTTCACGGAGCCGTTCGTGGCCTGGGAGGGGATCGAGGCCCAGATGCGCGGCGAGCCGCTCAAGACCTTCTCCTACACCGACTACGGCTTCCCGGACGCCTACAACGTCCTGCTCATCGGCAACTCCACGTGGCTGCGCGAGCACCCGGACCAGGCGCGGAAGTTCGTCCAGGCCGCCCAGCGCGGCTACCAGCTCGCCGCCGACGACCCGGCGCGGGGCGCGCAGCTACTGAAGGACGCCAACCCCGGCGCGTTCACCGAGCCCGAGCTCGTGGACCGCAGCCAGCAGATGCTCGCCGCGCGGTACATGAAGGACCCGCAGGGCAGGGTCGGCCCGCAGACGCTCGCCACCTGGGCCGGGTTCTCCGGGTTCGTCTACGACTCCGGCTCCGTCGTCGGCCCGGACGGCGAGCCGGTCACCACCAGGCCCGACTTCAGCACGTGGTTCACCAACGACTACCTCACCCCGGCGGCCTGACCCGTGCCCCGCCGATCCTCACCCACCCGGGAGCTGGACGAAAGCAGCGCTCGCACCCCCGACCTGGACGAAAGCAGCGCTCGCACA
>JAKDNL010000127.1 GCA_030451825.1 Pseudonocardia sp.
AGACTTCTCATTTTCGTTATACGATAATGATGTGGTGACTGAAGAGCAGATTCAACGCTGGGCAGACGAGGCGGAAGCCGGCTACGACGTCGACGAGCTGAAGCGGCGCGGACGCGGGCGGCCGGGCCGTGGAGCCGAGCCCATGCAGGTCGTTGCAGTCCGGCTCACCGCCGAGGAGCTGGCCTCCGTGGATCAGGCCGCAGCCAGGAACGACATGAGCAGGTCCGAAGCCATCCGCGCCGCACTGGTCCATCTCGGGGCGTGAAGGTTCACCCAGGTGCGCTCAAGCATGGCGTCTCGGCCGAGGACGCCAGCCAGGCGGCCGAGTGGTCGCTCTGGATCGAACCGCTCGACGATAACGGACCGCCAGACCGGGAACTACGACTCGGGTTCGACACCAACGCGCGGCTGCTGGAGACCGTCGTGCTCGTCTTCGCGAGTGGCGACCAGATGGTCATCCATGCATGCCAGCCCGCAAGAAGTACCTGGATCTGCCGCCCTGACCGTGCTTGGGCCCTCGACCGCGAACGCCGGCTCTGCCGCCAGTCAAGTGCGTCTCGTTAGTTAGCCGATCGCCTACCGGAATGGCATAGCCCTAGAGGTGGAGTGGTACTCTAGAGCGATGCTCCAGAGGCAACCGACTCGTGAGGCGATCGTGCAGGCCGCGCTGCGGTGCGTAGCGGGAGGCGACTGGGAGGGAACCTCGCTGCAGACGGTGCGGCAGCGGGCCGGGGTCAGCAACGGCAGCCTGTTCCACCACTTCCGTACGCGGCAGGACCTGACGGCTGCGGTGATCGCCGCGGCGCTCGAGGAGCACCAGCGGGTGTTGTTGGAGGAGTTGTCGGCGGATGCGGCGAGCGGTGTGGCCGGGGTGGTCCGTCGTCACCTGCGGTGGGTGCACGACAACCAGGCGGTGGCTCGGCTGCTGCTGAGCGCGGCGCCCGACGTGCTGCGGTCGTCGATGTCGGAGCCGGTGCTGGAGGCCAACCGGCGGTTCTTCGAGGCGGTCGCCGAGTGGCTGCGCGAGCACGGGTGGCAGACCCGCCCGGAGCTGGGGGTGGTGCTCGCGCTGTGGATCGGCCCGGCGCAGGAGTACAGCCGGCAGTGGCTGGCAGCGCCCGGCAAACCCGCCCCTACCACCGCCGCCGACGACCTCGCCCTCGGCGCATGGACGGCCCTGGCCCCGCTGCTGCACCAGGCCGGCAACGGCGAGAACACAGCGACGGAAGGAGCCCGGCAGTGAGCACCACGATGGAGCAGTACCTGCAGGCATGGACTCGGCTGGCCCGGTTGGCCGACGCCGTGCCGGAACCGGCCTGGGACGCGCCCTCGCCCTGCGCGGACTGGACCGCCCGGCAGCTGGCCGGCCACCTGGTCGACGGCGCACGGCAGGTGCAGGCGCTGCTCCAGCGCCGCCCGCCGCTGGTCCCGGTCACCGACCCGACGGCCCTGGCCAAGCTCGCGGGCGACAACCCCCGCGCCGCGCTGCGAGACGCCGCCGGCACGGTCAAGGAGACTGTCGCCGACCTCGACCCCGGCCACCCGATCAGCACCCCGCACGGCCCGCTGCCGGCTGAGCAGGTCCTGGCGATGGCCCTGACCGAGCCGGTCGTGCATGCCTGGGACCTGGCGGGAGCCACCAAGCAGCCCGTCGTCCTCGACGACGAGGCTGTCGCGACGCTGCTGGTCGGCGTGGAGCAGGTCGGCGACCAGCTGGCAGCGACCGGCATGTACGCGAACGCCCTGCGGGTGCCCGATCATGCGCCCCCTACCGAGCGCCTGCTCGCGGCGCTTGGGCGCCACGATCCGAGGCGCTGACCCGGCGGCGGCTGGGCGAGAACCTCCTGAAGCACCCGGTTCGACTCGCGCCCGTAGTCTCGGCGGAGGATCCTCAAGAGGAACGGTTGGTTCCCTGAACCGGGCGCCGACCGTCAGGCACGTCGACTGCTGTAGCCACCGGTCCGGGCGCCCGTCCCGGTTTCGCCGGTCAGGGGGTGGGCCGGGTGAAAGGTGGGGTGCCGGCGAGCTTGCCGCCGTCGACGGGTAGGACGGCGCCGGTGACGAATGAGGCCGCGTCGGAGCACAGCCATACTACGGCGGCGGCGACCTCGTCGACCTCGCCGATGCGGCGCATCGGCATGGCCCGTCCAGCCAGGATCCGGCCGTGTTCACCGGCCTGCTCGAGGTGGTGGGTGTGGATCGGGCCGGGGGCCAGGGCGTTGACCCGTATGCGGCGCTCGGCGTAGTCGAGGGCGGCCACGCGAGTCAGGCCGGTCAGGCCGTGCTTGCTGGTGGCGTAACCGGCGAGGCCGGCCACGGCCTGCAGCCCGGCGGTGGAGCCCATGTTGACGATGGCCCCACCCCCGCTGGCAAGCATCGCGGGGATGGCGTACTTCATCCCGAGGAACACGCTGCGCAGGGTCGTCGTGATCGCGGAGTCGAACTCCTCGACGGTGACCTCCGCCAGCGGGGTGGGCCGGTGGCCGCCGCCGGCGGCGTTGTTGACCGCGATGTCGAGGCGCCCGAACGTCTCCGTGGTGCGGTGCATCAACGCCGCGACGTCGGCCGCGTCGGTGACGTCGGTGGGCACGACCAGGGCCGGTCCTGGACCGGTGCGGGTGATGTCCTCGGCGACCTCGTCGAGCCGCGCCTGGTCGCGGGCGGCGAGCACGACCCGGGCGCCGGCGGCGGCCAGGGCCCGCGCGGTTGCGGCGCCGATGCCCCGGCTGGCCCCGGTGACCACGGCCACTCGGTCGTGGAGCGGGGCTGCCTTGTGTGTCGACATGGTCATCTCTCCTCGGACTCGTAGTGCTCAGGCGGTGGTGGGTGCCCGGCGGGACAGGGGCAGGGCGACGCTCAGGCCGATCAGGATGAGTAGGCCGCCGAAGCGCACGACGGGCAGCAGCGGGAACAGCATGGGAACTGCGAGGCTCAGCACCGAAGCCGCCCCGACGGCGGCTACCACGATGCCGGCGATCGCGAGCCAGCGCGGGACCAGTCGCAGGATGAGCGAGGGCACCGCGACCCCGGCGAGGAGTAGAGCCGATCCGAGGGCGAACCCGACGCCGCCGAAGGCGAACGACATGGTCGACAGCGCCCGGACCAGCGCCGGGTCGCCGAGGGACGCCGCCATCGAGGCGGTCCATGCGACGAGCCCGCTCACCGCCAGCGATCCGGCGGCGAGGATCCCGCCGACCAGCCCGATGACCGGCCCGGCCACGCGGGCACCGAGGCCCTGCAGGCGGTGGGTCGCGGCCGCGGTCCATACCGCCAGCGGCGCGGACGCGGCCACCAGGAGCACGGCGGACACCGTCGCCTGCACCGGGCTCGCCTGCAGCGTGGCCAGCACGGTGGGGGCGTCGTCGGTGGGCATCACGCCGGGGTAGGTCACGGCGGCGGCGATCGTGAGCCCCGCGTACGCCGCGATGGGAAGCGGCAGCGGAGGACCACCACGGCCGGGGCGTCGCGGTCCGGGGCGCCGGGCTCCTGGGTTGTCGCCGGTGGTGCGGTGTTCGGTGCCGGAATCGGTGTCTGCGGGCATCAGTCTCTCCTCATTCTCACAGTAAATCGTTACAAGTTGTAACAGTGACTCTTGGGGAACAGTCTGTCAAGCAGTATCGTTCCGCTCATGAGTCCATCCGAGGCCGACAGCGCGCTGCCCGCAGGCGGCGGCGCCTTCCTGCTGACCCAGCTCGGCACCCACGCCGCGCAGGCGTTCGCCGAGCGGATCGCTGAGCTCGACCTGACCCCACCCCAGGCCGGCCTGCTGCGAGCGGTCGCGTTCGGACCCGGCCGCAGCCAGCAAGCCCTGGCTCAGCAGCTCGGCACCGCGCCCACGCGCCTCGTCGCCCTCGTCGATGGCCTGGAGCAGCGGGGTCTCCTGGAACGCCGGCGCAACCCAGGCGACCGGCGGCTGCACGCCGTACACCTCAGCGTCGCCGGCGAAGCCGTCATGGCCGACATCGGGCGCGTCTCCCGCGACCACGACGACGCCGTCCTATCCGCCCTCGACCCCGCCGAGCGCGAGCAGCTCCGCGCCCTGCTCGCCCGGGTCGCGACCGACCGCGGCCTTACCCCCGGAGTGCACCCCGGCTACCGGACCTTGTCCGCCGCCGATCCCGGTTCGCCATCGCGCGAGGACCGCGCGACGTACTGAAGACGCCGTCGTCGCATGCGCCTGGGCGCGGACGCCAAACTGTGTCAGAAGCCGATCCACCTGTGGGACGGTCGGTGACGTCGTGGACCTTGAACGTGGTCCGAGCGGGTATGTCAGGTAGCCGACGACGAATAGGAGCAGACCGAACACGAGCGCCGACGACATCTGCCCGTTGGCCTGCTCGCGGCGGCTACTGGTAGCTGACGGCGTCGGGCCGGACGACGAGCACCACGCGGTCGGCGGCATCGCCGGGCGGCCCGTCCATCGCCAGCGCGTATCGCCGCGCCAGCTCGCCGAAGAACGTCGCTCCCGGATCAGCGTCGATACGTTCGACCTGCCCGCGGATCTCCAGGTAGCGGTACGGTTCGTCCGGATCATTGATCGACATTGCGACGCGCGGCTCGGCCGTAACGTTGCGGTGCTTGCGCCGCGTCGTGGTGGTGGTGAATCGCAGGTGCGTCCCGTCCCAGGTGAACCACATCGGGTTCACCTGCGGCATCCCGCCCGGCCGGAGGGTGGCGAGGTGCGCGAACAGCGGCCGCGTGAGCAGGTCGAGATGGCTGTCGGGGATCACGGCGCGACGCCTTCGCGGGCCGGTGTCTCGCCGCGCACCCAGGCCATGTCCGGGTAGCGATCTCCCGCCGGCCGCAGCCGGTCCAGCCGGGCTCGCTCGTCGGCGTCCAGGGTGACGGCAAGCGCGGCGGCATTCTCCTCCACATACCGCACGCGCTTCGTGCCCGGGATCGGCACGACATCGCCTCCCTGTGCGAGCAGCCAGGCCAGCGCGATCTGTCCGGGCGTGGCCGCGTGTGCAGTGGCGATGTCGCGGATGACGGCCACCGCGTCGAGGTTGCGTGCGAGATTCTCGGCCTGGAATCGCGGCAGGGAACGGCGGAAGTCATCGGCCGCGAGGCCGGCGACGTCGCGGAGCGCGCCGGTCAGCATGCCCCGCCCGAGCGGGCTGTAGGGCACCAGCCCGATGCCGAGCTCGCGGCAGGTCGGGACCACCGACGCCTCCACGTCGCGGCTGAACACCGACCACTCCGACTGGACCGCGGCGATCGGGTGCACCGCGGCGGCCCGCCGGATCGTCGCCGCCGACGGCTCCGACAACCCAAGGTGACCGACCTTCCCCGCGGTCACCAGCTCGGCCATCGCGCCCACCGTGTCCTCGATCGGCACCCGCGGGTCGGTCCGGTGCAGGTAGTAGAGGTCGATCCGGTCGACGCCGAGCCGGCGCAGCGACGCCTCGCAGGCCTCACGGACGCGTCCCGGCGTGGCGTCCACCCCGACCGCGCGACCATCGGGGCCGGTCACGATGCCGAACTTGGTGGCGAGCACGACCTCGTTGCGACGGGTCGCGAGCACAGCGGCAAGGAGCTCCTCGTTCGCACCGCTGCCGTACATGTCGGCCGTGTCGAGAAGGGTCACGCCCAGGTCGAGCGCGCGGTGCAGGGTCGCCAGCGCCTCGGCCCGGTCGGGTGGGCCGTAGGCGAAGCTCATCCCCATGCAGCCCAGGCCCAGTGAGCTGACGTTGAGCGCACCGAGGGCGCGGCTGGGCAGGGTCGTTCCGGGCATGGGTGTCTCCAGGAATCGGTACGGGTGGACGGACTGCCGGGTCAGGGTGCGCAGGAACCGCCGTAAGCGGCGATCTTGAACTCAATGGCGTCCAGCGCGAACGTCAGCGCCTGCAGCTGCGCACGCACAGCGCCGCGGTGCTGCTCCAGCATGCGCAGCCGCTCGGGCACGGTCGCCTCGCCCTGCGCGACCAGGCCGACGTAGCGTTGCAGCTCGCGGATCGGCATGCCGGTCATCCGCAGCCTGGTCAGGAACACCACGCGGGCGAAGTCGCCGGCGCCGTACACCCGGTGGCCCGCCGCGTTGCGGGGCACGGCCAGCAGCCCGACGCGCTCGTAGTAGCGCAGCGTGTGGGCGCTGACCCCGGCCAGCTCGGCGATCTCGGCGATCGTCAGGGCGGCGTCTGAGGCGACGGTGGCGCCGTCCTGAGCAGCCAGCGTGTCGGTCGGGTCCGGCGAGGCCGGGCGCTGGTGCATCGAGGTGGTCACGATGTTGACGGTAGGCCTTCGAGCGCGCTCGAACACCAACGGCATGTGACGGTCACCACACGCGATGGGGACAAGCGGCGGGCCGCGGCCGACGGCCGTCCCATCGAGCGAAGGGGGTCGCTGCGCTACTGGCGCGCATGCACGACATGATCGTCAACGTCCCCGGTAGGGATCGCTGATCGGTCAAGGTTCCTGCTCGGTGCCGCTTCGACATGGAGGCGACGACACGGACGGCGCGGCAGCGTTGGGGTCGACGCCCGCCAGACGCACCAGCCCGAGACCGTCGCGGGGAACGCAGATGTACAGCATGTAGGCGCGCTCACCGCGCTGAGCCTCGGCCCAGGCGATCACCTGCCCTACGTCCGCGCGCATGACCTCGTGCTCATCGGTGGCCCCGACGGCGTCGTGGAAGTAGACCCGGTAGCGCGGCTGGTCCAGCTCCCACGTCTGGTCGCGCGGATCGACGGCGGTGACCTCCATAGCCGCCATCATCGCGGTCTGCACCCTGCCCCGCTGGCGGGATTCTCACCGGCACAGGTCGGCACAGCCGGGCCCTACACTGCTTGACGATGACCAGACACCAGCTCGCCCAGGTGAACATCGCGCTGGCGCGCGAGCCGCTCCACGCCCCGCTGCTCGCGGAGTTCATGGCGGCGCTCGACCCCGTGAACGCCCGCGCCGACCAGGCGTCGGGCTTCGTGTGGCGTATGCAGACCGAGGACGGCGATGCCACAGCGGTGCGCGGTTTCGGCGGCGACCCGCAGCTCATCATCAACCTCACGGTGTGGGAGTCCCTGGAGGCGATGCGCGCTTTCGTCTACGAGGATCCCGAGCATCTCGCGGTGATGCGTCGCCGCAGCGAGTGGTTCGAGCGACTCGATCTGTACATGGTCCTGTGGTGGGTTCCCGCCGGGCACCGTCCGAGCGTGCCCGAGGCCGAGGAGCGTCTCGAGCATTTGCGCAGACACGGTCCGACATCCTCGGCGTTCACGTTCCGTCGTCACTTCGACGGTCCCGCGATCGAGGTCGAGCAGGTCGATGACGGCTGGTTCTGCCCGGCATAGCAGAGTCAGTCATAGATGCTGCTGCGATTGCCCACGTCGAGGGCGATGATGACGAGTTCTCCGCGCCGGATGTCGAGGACCACACGATAGTCGCCTACCCGCAGTCGCCATAGACCCGTGCAGGGGCCTGACAGGGCCTTGCACCGTTTCGCCGGGTCGTCCAGGCTCTCCAGTGCGGTGAGGGCCTTCAACACTCGCGTGGCGACCTGCCGGTCCAGCTTCTTCAACGCCCGGTCGAAGTCGCGGTCCGTACGGATGATCCATGTCATGCAGGCTGGTCAGGAATCGCGTCCAGTTCCTCACGGGTGATGTCCATCTCGGACATCAGGTCATCAAGCGGTCGGGTCTCGCGCTGGTCGGCGCGGATGGCCTCCGCCCTGGCGAGCAGCCCGTAGGCGTACTCCAGGTCATCGAGCCCAGCGGTGACCAACTCGCGCAGGTAGTAGCTCTTCGACCGTCCCGTGGCAGCTGCCAGCCGTGAAAGTCGTTCGTCGACCTCCACCGGAAGACGAAGAGACCGCGGGACCTCACTCACCGTCACAACACACCTCCATGACTACACGTAGTCATACCACGATACACGACCCGTCCCACTGGGCGATCGGCTACCGACGACAGCCGTCAGGCCTGTCGCTCGAACCGGCTGGTCCGCGGTAAACCGTCTGTCCTGTAGGACGGCCTCTGCCGTGACGTCATGGCTTTGCGCCCGCGATGGCGGCGTTGGCCCCGGACATCCCGACGACAACCCTGAACTCCTATGCGTGCATACGGTATTGTCAGATGACGGGCACATCCAACACAGGAGCGACCATGTGGAAGCACGAGCACGTTGAGATCACCACCGCGACGGCGCCGCAACTGTGGAGTCACTACGCCGACCCCGCGAACTGGCCCGAGTGGGACCACGAAGTTTCGGCCGTGACCATCGACGGGCCGATGGTCACCGGAGCGAAGGGGACCTTGAAGCCGGCCAAGGGGCCGACGATGAGGATCACGTTCACGGAGGTGACGCCCGAGGTGGGGTTCACCGACGTCAGCCGGCTTCCGCTCGGATTGGCCACACTCACCTTCGATCATCGGATCACGCCGACGCCGACCGGTTGCCAGTTCGTGCACCGCGTGGGGATCACCGGGCCGTTGTCCCCGTTGCTCACCCGAGCGATCGGCACCGGCATCGCCACTGAAATGCCCCGGGCCATGCGTTCGCTGGCGGCTCTCGCCGAGGCCGGGGCGTCAGCGGTCCGGTGACTGCCGGCGACGCTGCCACCTCGCAGCAAGCGTCGGCTGGTCCCTACGACAGCCCGGGGTTCCTGCTTTGGCGCACGACGCTGCGCTGGCAGCGCAGCATCACCGCAGCGCTGCGGTCGCTTGAGCTCACCCACGTCCAGTTCGTCCTGCTGGCTGGCGCTTGGTGGCTGTCCAGCGCACCCGGCGCCGAGGCCCGCTCACCGACTCAGCGACAGCTCGCCGCCCACGCCCAGGTCGACGCGATGATGACCAGCCAGGTCCTACGAGCGCTGGACGCGCGAGGACTGATCCGTCGTACCGCCGACCCCACCGACGGCAGGGTTAAGCGCGTCACCGTCACCGACACCGGTCGCGGCCTCGCTGAACAGGCGATCACCGTCGTCGAGCAAGCCGACAACGACTTCTTCAGCAACGCACGTGACCCGCGCCAGCTGCTTGAGGTGCTCAGCCAGCTCGACCGGTAGCGGATCGGCGACCGGGATTCGAGCGCGGATCTACTCCTTGATCCAGGTGGAGACGTGCGACTGGCTCACCCCTGAAAAGGGTGTCTGGTCCCAGCCGGTCCAGCGCTCACGTAGTCGCAGGCCGGCCAGGCGGGCCATGAGGTCTAGCTCGGCCGGCCAGACATAGCGGAAGGGGATGGCCCGGCGTCGCGTGCTGCCGTCGGGTCCGGTCGTGACGTGGTGCGAGACGAGGCTCTGGGTGAGAACGTCGTACTCATCGACCCCGACGTGCCCGGCGGTGAGCTCGAAGGTCACGTAGCGCTGACCGGGAGGCAGCAGCCGCAGGGCCGGGACCCCGGTCTCGACGACGAACGCTCCGCCGGGCCGCAGGTGCCGGGCGGCGTTGGCGAAGCATGCGACCTGGGCGTCTTGCGTGGTCAGATTCATGATCGTGTTGAAGATCAGGTACACGAGGTCGAAGGTGCCGGGCATGTGCTCGGTTGCCATGTCACCGACGACCACGGGTATGCGCGCCTCGTCGCCGCCGGGCTTGGCGCGCAGCCGCGAGACCATGGCCGTCGACAACTCGATCCCGGCGACGCTGACACCGCGCGCGACCAACGGCAGCGCGACCCGCCCGGTGCCGATGGCGAACTCGAGAGCGCGACCATCCGGACCCGCGAGTCCGGCCAGCACGTCGATCCCCGCCTCGGACATCGGGGCCAAGCCGTCGTCATAGCTCGCCGCGACGTCCTCGTCGAACCAGTCGGTCGGCACCGCGCGACGCTAGCCCCCCTCGGCCCGCAAGATCCACCGTCGCAGTCAGGGATCGCCTTGAGCGACACCGGCGTGCCGCGGAGGCGAAGTTCGGTGCACGGGCCCGAGGTCTGTCAACGGCCAAAGCCACGGAGCACGGCACGGACGAAGGGCAGGTAGCTGTCTGGGCCTGATGGTGAGTTCATGTGCACGGTGGTCGACGTGCTGCTCTCGAACACGCTGCGGACGATCTGTAGCCGGGTATCGAGGTCGAGCCCGCCGCCCAGGATGACGTGGTCGACCTGTGTGCGCTCGAGGACGGCGACCACGTCCTCGAGGCTGTTGCCCGTGTAGAAGGTCGTGGCGGGGGCATCGACCTGTTCAAGCACCTCTGCGATGACGGCCGGGGTTCTTCCCACGAGGAGGACGTTCATGTCATCAAGTCTCGCAAGCCGCGCCGGTCAAGCCCTCATGCCCGGGTCGCCGTATCGCAGGAGGATCCCGTGGCGGGGGCAATAGCGCTTCGCGTCGGCGGTCGCCCGACCTGCGCTCGCGGCGCGCCCGTGGTGGGCTGAACGCATGGCTGCTACATCTGCGCACGAGCTGTACCGCCGATGGCTCGCAGAACTCTGGAACGGCAACCCCAGCGCCGCCCACGACCTCGTCGCACCTCACTTCGTCGGACACTGGCCGGACCGCGACGTGCGTGGACCAGACGAACTCGCGGCGATCATCGGCCAGACCCAGGAGATGCTCAGCGACCTCTCGTTCACCCTCGAGGTTGGGCCCATCGTGGAAGGCGACCTGGTGGCCGGCCGATGGACCGGACGCGGGCACACCCCCGACGGAGAGCTGAGCTTCTTCGGCAACGATCTTCTACGAGTGGAGAACGGCCGGTTCGTGGAGTACTGGACAGCCTCCTCCGCAGGTTCTTGAGGTCGAGGTCGCCTGCACATCGCCTGAGCTTCGGAACCCGTGCCCGTCCCGCTGGTCGATCGTCTTCGGAAGCACGCTTCGTGCGGCTGATGGAGCCGCGTCGCGCTGAGTGAACGTCTTGCGCAACGCGACGAGGGCTTGAGAGCGTCGAGGCGCTCGGGTCGTTCTTCCCATCCTCCGGCGCGTGTGATTACATACTTACGTCCAACGGGGATGAGGTCAGGATGATCGTCGAGTACATCCGCTACCGCATCGACAACGAGCGCCGGGTCAGTTTCGAGCACGCCTACGCGAAGGCGTCCGGAGTCCTGTCGCGAGCACCGCAGTGTGTGGACTACGAGCTGTCGCGCAGCGTGGACGAGCCCGAGTGCTATCTCCTGCGGATCGCGTGGAGCTCCGCGGAGGACCACCTGCAGGGCTTCCGCCGGGGCGAGCTGTTCGCCGAGTTCTTCGCCGCGATCAAGCCCTACGTCGGCGATATCGAGGAGATGCGGCACTACGAACGCACCGCCGTGCGCGGACAGGGCGGGTCCGTGCCCTCGCTCTTCCAGTGGGCTGGGGGCGCCGGCGCCCTGGAGCGGTTGACCGAGGTGTTCTACAGCCTGGTCGGCAAGGACGAGTTGATCGGCCCGCTGTTCGCCGACATGGACCCCGACCATCCGCGGTACGTCGCGATGTGGCTTGGCGAGGTGTTCGGCGGCCCAGACGACTACACCCGCGGCCGCGGCGGCTACCAGCACATGCTGGCCCAGCACCTGGGCAAGGCCATTACCGAGGCACAGCGCCGCCGCTGGGTCAACCTGCTGCTCGACGCCGCCGACCAGGTCGTACTGCCCGCCGATGCGGAGTTCCGCGCGGCGTTCCTCGGCTACATCGAGTGGGGCACCCGCCTGGCGATGCACAACTCCCGACCCGACGCCCAACCCATGCCGCAGGCGCCGGTACCGCGCTGGGGATGGGGCGTCGCCCCGCCGTACGAAGGGTGATCGGCGGACGACCGGACGGTGTCGGCACGGGTGCGGGGCCACCATCGAGTCCCACCGCGGCACGACGCTGGAGCTGTTCTTCGACCTGGCCATCCCTGTACCCACGCGGACAATCCACGTAGCCGAGGCCGCGTCAGCCCCGCTCCCCCTCCGATCTGCCGTTGAGGGATCGGTCTGCGGAATGTCATCGCGACGGCGGCCGCGGGCCCCGGGCGTTCGGTAGGCATTGCTGGTTGAGGACGTGTGGCGCGGACGAGAGGGCCGCGGCTGCCGGGGGGCAGCGGACGTCGCGGGGCAGGCTACGGGGCGATCGAGGCTTGGTAGTCGCGCGAGGTGACGATCAGCCCGCCGCGGACGGTCGTCACGTGTACGCAGCGCCGGGCGATGGGGTCGCCGTCGCCGGTGACGCCGTGGTAGGTGAACTCCGCGACGACGGTGTCGCCGGCCTCGTGGAACACGGCGTTGGTGGCGGTCATCTGCAACCCGAGTGCCTCGAGGTGGGCGAAGTGTGCGCGCAGCGGTGCGCGGCCGTGCAGCGGCGCGGCGTGTGGGTCCAGCGGGTGCTCGACCAGTGCGTCCTGGGCGTAGAGCGGCGGCAGGTCGGCCCAGCGCCGGGCGGCGACGAGCCGCAGGTAGCGCTCGACGACCTCGCGTGGACCTGGTGTCCGGGTCATGCCGGCACTGCCGCCGACTGATCGCCGAGGACCTCCTGAAGCGCGGCGGCGAGCTGGCGGCCCAGCTCGTCGACCAGAGCGTCGGCTTCGAGGCGTTCGTGCACCGCCGCGACGGCCGGCCCGGCGGCGACCCGAGCGCCCACCCGGACCAGCGCCGCGCGCAGGTGCTCGGCCGCCCGCACTCCACCAAACCGGGTCGGCGAGGCCGAGCAGACCACGACCGGCTTGTCGCGCAGCACCGAGCGCCCGGCCGGGCGGGACAGCCAGTCGACGGTGTTGCCCAGCAGCCCGGGAACCGTGCCGTTGTACTCGGGGGTGACGATCACGACGGCGTCGGCGGCGGCCACGGCGGCGCGCAGGTCCTCGACGGCCGCCGGGACGCCCGCGGCTTCCAGGTCGCCGTCGTAGAACGGCAGCCGTCGCAGATCGTGCTCGACCCTGACCTCGCCGTGCGGCACAGCCGCGGCGAGCAGCCGCGCCAGGCGGGTGTTCAGCGAGCCACGACGCGCCGATCCGGACACGATGAGCAGCGTCACCGGGCACTGCCCGGCAGCGTCGGGATCAGCACCGCGGCCACGACGACGTGCATCGCGACCAGAGTGGCCGTCGCGGCGGCGCTGGCACCGCTGGTGAGCGGCCCGGCCAGGGACAGCAGCGCGATCACACCGGCGCTGACCGTCCAGATCCGCCGAGCGCGGGGCGTATGCCGCTCCAGCAGGTGCAGCAGCGCCCAGCCCAGCAGCGCGGCGAGCAGCGCCGTCAGCACGACGGCGCCGGGTCCGACGGCCGAGCCTGCGGCAGGGACGAACAGGTCGACGCCGAGCAGCGGCACGGCGACGACCCACACCGCGCCCGCGGCGAGCACCGTGGCGCCGACGGCCGCGGCCCGGTGAGACGTGCGTGGGCGGGTCAGGGTGGTCATGGGGTCCTCCGAACGGTAGCCTCTACTTATGCAGCTAAATGTTAGCCGCATAAATACTCGTTCGCAAGACCCGGGAGCTCCTCACGTGGACTTCGCCGAGGCCGACGCCTTGATCCAGGCCATCCGCACCGTCGCCATCCGGCACCGGGCCCTGGCCGAGAAGCGGCTCGCGCCGCTGGGGCTGCACACCGGCCAGGAGGTCATCCTGCTGGAGCTCGACGCCAACGGCCCGCGTACGCAGGCCCAGCTCGCGACGTCCTCGGGCTGCGAAGCACCGACGATCACCCACTCCGTGCGCAAGCTTGAGGCCGCCGGGCTGGTCACCCGCAGCCCGTCCCCCACGGACGGACGTGCCACGATCGTCGACCTCACCGCGCAGGGCCGGCGCCTGATGCCCACCCTGCGGCAGGCGTGGTGCGCGCTGGCCGAGGAGACGACCGCCATGCTCTCCTCGACCGACCACGCAACGTTGACCGCCGCCCTCGCCGACCTCGCCGCCGGACTCTCGGGCCGCCCCGTCCCGCGATAGCCAGCCGGTCCCCGCCGTCCCGGATCGCGCCTCGGACCGAGCCGTGCACGACATGATCAGCCCGGAGAGGCTGGACCACCACGTGTCCCAGGGACGGATCCCTCGTGAGACGGGTCGACGACTGCAAGGCGATCGCAGTGGTTCGCGGTGGTCCGTAGCCTCGTGCGAGTGGAGCGAGTCGTTGTCCTCGGCCGCGGTGGTGCGGGCAAGTCGACCTTCGCGCTTCATCTCTCCCAGGTCACCGAGCTGCCGGTCATCGAGTTGGATCAGTACTTCTGGAGCGAGGACCTCTCTCCGCTATCTACAGAAGCGTGGACCGTCGTTCAGGAACGGCTCGCCACCGGTGACCGGTGGATCATGGACGGGGACCTCGGTCCCTACGACGCCCCGGCGATCCGGCTGCACAGGGCCGACACGGTGGTGGTTCTCGACCTGTCCCTGGCGCGGTGTGCGTGGCGGGCGGTGCGGCGCTCACGCGAACGCGCCGACTTCTGGTGGTGGCTGCTCACCTGGCGCTGGCGCAGCCGCAGCCGGGTGCTCGACGCGGTCGCCACTCATAGCCCGCAGGCGCACCTCCGCGTCTTGCG
>JAKDNL010000008.1 GCA_030451825.1 Pseudonocardia sp.
TTCCCCCGGCGCCGGGTTTGTTTCGGGGGGGCGCCGGGGGCCCCGGGCCGGGGCGGGGGCCCCCCCGGGGGGGGCCGGGGCCGACGGCGACGTCCTCGAGGTCGAACTGGCCGGTGTGGGACACCTCCGCACACCGATCCGAATCCAAGCCGTACCGACCCGGGACACGGTCCCGGCCTCCGCAGGAGGTAGCGCATGACTGAGACGACGACGTTCGGCCCCGCGACCGACCACGACCCACACCACGAGCTGGACCACGGCGCCGTTCCGGTCGTGACCCGCTCCGGGACCGAGGATCACGGCACCGGCCAGTCCGGCGGCGCGGTGCGGATCTCCGGCGTCTCGCGGCAGCACACCCCGGCGACCCGGATCTGGTTCGGCAAGGTCTCCAACGAGCCGGGGTTCCGCTCGCTGCCACACCACCACGGCGCGGCCGAGACCGGCGGGTACGTGCTGTCCGGCACCGGCCGGATCTGGTTCGGCGAGAACTACGAGCAGTGGGTCGAGCTGACCGAGGGCGACTTCGTGTTCGTCCCGCCGTACATGCCGCACGTCGAGGGCAACATGACCACCACCGAGAACCTGGTGTGGCTCACATGTCGGACGCCGGACAACATCGTCGTCAATCTGCCCGAGGTCGACGACTCTGTCCTCGAGGGGTACCGGCGCGCATGACCACCACACCGATGCCCCCGGAGACCGAGCGGTCCTCTGCGCCGCTGCTCGCGGCGCTCGACCTGACCCCAGATGGCGACGACACGTTCCTCGGCACCCACCAGGTCATCCCGTCCGGCCGCGCCTACGGCGGCGAGATCGTCGCCCAGGCCGAGCGCGCGATGTCGCTGACCGTCGGCGACGACCGCCGCATCATCAGTCTGCACGGCTACTTCCTGCGCGCTGGCGACGTCGACGACAAGACCCGCTGGGAGGTCGAACGCGTCCGCGACGGCCGCGGCTTCTCCCACCGCGCCGTACGCGGCACGCAGCACGGCAAGGAGATCTTCAGGGCGATGGCCCAGTTCGGCGTCCCCACCACCGGCATCGAGCACGACCAGACGATCCCGGACGACGCCGGGGACCCGGAGACGCTTCCGTCCACCGCCGATGCGCTGTCTGGTGCGGACACCCGCGACGCCCAGTACTGGCGGTACCACCGCAGCTTCGACATCCGGCACGCCCCGAGCTCGCTCTACACCACACCGGACGGGGAACGGGGCCGCAGCCAGTTCGTCTGGCTCCGTGCGTGGGACCGGCTGCCGGACGACCCGGACCTCCACCGCAGCGCGCTGACCTACGTCTGCGACTACACGCTGCTCGAGCCGATCCTGCGCCACCACGGTGCCGCATGGGCACTCGACGGCGTCGTTACCGCCAGCCTCGACCACGCGATGTGGTGGCACCACGACGGGCGGATGGACGACTGGGTCGCCCTCGTGCAGGACACCCCGTTCGCCGGCCGGGGCACCGGGCTCGGCACCGCACGCCTGTTCGCACACGACGGCCGCCTGCTCGCCACGGTCGTCCAGGAAGGGCTGGTCACACTGCCATGAGTCGCGCGAAGAAGATCGCCGCCGTCGGGGGCGGCCCGGCCGGATTGTTCGCGTCGATCTTGCTGAAGAAGTCCGACCCGACCCGCGAGATCACCGTCTACGAGCGCAATGCCGCCGACGACACCTTCGGCTTCGGCGTCGTGTTCTCCGAGGAAACCCTCGACAACATTGAGCACGCCGACCCGGAGTCATTGCAGCGCATCGCCGCGGAGTTCCGGCACTGGTCGGCCATCGACGTCGACTTCCTCGGCACGTGGGAACGCAGCGACGGGCACGCGTTCGCCGCGCTGGAGCGCAAGCGGCTGCTCGCCATCCTCGGAGAGCGGGCCACCGAGCTCGGCGTCGACGTCCGCTACGCCACCGAGGCGCTGGCGCTCGACGAGCTGCGCGAGAACAACGACCTGGTCATCGCCGCAGACGGCGTGAACTCACGCATCCGCACGGCGCTGGCCGACCGGTTCCGGCCGTCGGTGGACCATCGGACCGCGAAGTATGTGTGGTTCGCGACAACCCAACCGTTCGACTGCTTCACTTTCCAGTTCGTCGAAACCGAGGACGGCCTGTTCTGGGCGCACATCTACCCGTTCGACGGCGAGCGCTCGACGTTCATCGTAGAAACCGACGAGGACACCTGGCGCCGCGCCGGCCTCGAAGAGTTCGCCGACGCACCGCGCCGCCTCGGCGAGAACGACGAGCGCTCCATGCGGTTCTGTGAGCAGATCTTCGCCGACCTCCTCGATGGCCACGGTCTGATCGGCAATAACTCCGGCTGGCTCTCGTTCGGCGTGGTGCGCAACGAGAACTGGTACGCCGGCAACGTCGCACTGGCTGGAGACGCCGCGCACACCGCGCACTTCTCCATCGGCTCCGGCACGAAGCTGGCCCTGGAGGACGCGATCGGACTCGCCGCAGCCGTCGACCGCGAAGCGGACGTCGACGCGGCTGTGAAGGCCTACGAGGAAGACCGCAAGCCGGTCGTCGAGTCGCTGCAGCGCTCCGCGCAGACGAGCCTGGAGTGGTTCGAGGGCGCGCGGCGCTACCGCGGGCTCGATCCGACGCAGTTCGCGTTCCAGCTCCTGACCCGCTCGCAACGGGTCACCTACGACAACCTGAAGCTGCGCGACGCCGGCTACGTGTCGCGGGTGGACTCCTGGCTCGCGGCGCGGACCCGGGAGCAGGGATTCGACGTCGACGACAGCACACCGCCGATGTTCCACCCCTACCGGCTGCGCGGCCTCGAGCTGGCGAACCGGATCGTCGTCTCGCCGATGGCGCAGTACTCAGCCACCGACGGCGTCCCCGACGACTGGCATCTGGTGCACCTCGGCGGGCGCGCCCAGGGCGGCGCCGGCCTGGTGATGACCGAGATGATCTGCACCTCGCCGCAGGGCCGGATCACCCCGGGCTGCCCAGGCCTCTACACCGACGAACAGCGGGACGCCTGGGCGCGGATCGTGCGGTTCGTGCACGAACGCACGAGCGCGAAGATCGGTGCGCAGCTCGGCCACTCCGGGCGCAAGGGCTCGACGAAGGTCATGTGGGAGGGCATCGACGAGCCGCTGCCCGAGGGCAACTGGGAGATCCTGGCGCCGAGCCCGATCCCGTACCGCCCGGACAGCCAAGTTCCCCGCGAGGCTACGCACGCCGACCTGGACCGGGTGGTGGCCGAGTTCGTGGCCAACACCTGCCGCGCCGCCGAGGCCGGGTTCGACCTGCTGGAGCTGCACTTCGCGCACGGCTACCTGCTGTCGGGCTTCTTGTCGCCGCTGTCCAACCAGCGCGACGACGACTACGGCGGCCTGCTGGAGAACCGGGCCCGCCTCGGGCTGCAGATCCTCGACGCCGTCCGCGAGGTCTGGCCGGACCACAAGCCGATCAGCGTCCGGATCAGCGCCACCGACTGGGTCGACGACGGCGGATTCACCGGCGACGACGCCGTCGCGCTCGCCCCGATGCTCGCCGCGCACGGCGCCGACATCATTGACGTCTCCACCGGCCAGACCAGCGTCGAGGCGAGACCGAAGTACGGCCGACTCTACCAGACTCCGTTCGCCGACCGGATCCGACAAGAGACCGCCATCCCCACCATCACCGTCGGCGCCGTCGCCTCGGTCGAGGACGCCAACACGATCATCGCCAGCGGCCGCGCCGACCTGTGCGCGCTCGCCCGCCCGCACCTCGTCGACCCCTACTGGACACTGAACGCAGCCCTCGACCAGGACCACCGAGGCCACGAGATCCCAAAGCAGTACGGCTCTGGGCTCTCCGCCCGACGTCGCGAACAGACGCCGTAACCATACTCTCACCCGCCGGGTGCCCTTCGTCGACACCGACGCCAGCGGACGAACATACTGGTCCTCGCCTCGGTGGCCGCCGGTGTCCAGCACAACCGGCGCGGCTGCACTCGGTGCAGGCCGAGGACCACAGCGTTGAGTTGCGGCTGCGGTCCGAACCGTCGTGACAACCTCACTGGCGAACGCACCTGCATGCGAACCGGATCCACTCGCTGCTGCCCGATCTGGTCCCGGGCGGCGCCAAGCGCAATCTCACCGCCGCGACTGCCGCTGGCCTGCTGCGACCGTGTGAGGGCGTCCGGGCTGGTGCCGTCGAACTCCGTGGAACCCGGGTCATCTTCGTCGGCCCAAGTCTTCTAGTAGAGGGCCGCCGCCCGTCGCTGGTGAACGTTGCACTCATGAGAAACTGGCGGCGTGGGACCGGCTCCACGACGGAGTCGTGCGTGCAGGCTCCGGGTCCACAGGACGGTCTGAAGACGTGATTCAGTCGGGGCAAGGTGTCGGCTGGCCGGCTGCGGGCGTGACCTTCGTCGGAGGCGCCCTGCAACACCCTGCCGAGCTTATCCCGCTGCGAGGTTGTCGATGTCCGAGCTCTTCACGACCCCCCCCATCAACGTCGATATCGGGCACCAGTCGGAGGCGAAGTACCTCCGGATCGCTCGCGAGATCGCCGAGACGATCGAATCCGGACGCCTCACCCCCGGGCGCGCACTTCCCGCCCAGCGTGAGATGGCCGAGCATTTCGGCGTCACCCTGATGACCATGCGCCAGGCGCTGAACCTGCTGGTTGACCAGGGCCTCGTGAACGTGAACCACGGCCGGGGCACGTTCGTGGCCGAACGGCCGCACCGGATGTTGCTCGACGGCCTGACGAGCTTCGCTGAGCAGATGGCCATGGCCGGGCGGGTACTGCGCAGCGAGCTCCTCCATGCGGGCGAGATGCCCGCGCCGCACGGCGTCCGGGCCCGGATGGGCCTGGAGGGCAGCTCGGTCTTCTGCATCACGCGGCGGCGGTGGATCGACGAGACCCCCATAGTGTTCTCGATGTCCTTGGTGCCGCTGGACATCGCCGTCGACCTGGACGTCGCGCAGCTCGCCGACGCGTCGCTCTACGACACCCTTGCCGAACGGTGTGGACTGATCGTGGATCGCTCCGTCGAGTCCTTCCGGGCCGCCCTGATGACCGAGGAGGAGGCGGCGGTGCTGCATCGCCCGGCGGGCTCTCCCGCCCTGGTGAACTCCCGGCTCACGTTCGATCGGACCGGGCGGCCCATTGTCGACGACCGCGTGGTGATGCCAGGCGACGAGATCGTCGTTTCGACCGAACGTCGAGTGGAGCACCTCGACGTGTCCCTGCGGTTGCCCGGCGACGACACCGTCGAGTCGGAGGCCGAGCCCGACGAGACTGGCTGAGCGCGGGCTGCTCCGAAGTCGCAGCCCTAGCCGTGAGTGTTCTATAACATCGGGTACTCGCTGCCGGGCACACCGAGACCCGGATCCGTGGCGAGGGCGAAAGGAACGGTTGCGTGATTTCGAACCCCGGTACCGAAGCGTCCTCGCCGGACATCGCAACGCGCGATCAGGGTGAGCCGACGGCGGTGCTCGCGGCCGCCGAACGGTCGTTGATGTCGGACCCGGGGCATCGGGGCCGGTTCGCCGAGTTCGGCGGCCGCTTCGTGCCCGAGTCCCTGATTCCCGCGTGCGAGGAGCTCGAGGCGGCGTTCCGCGACGCCCGCATCGACCCCCACTTCACCCAGAGACTGTCGCACTTGCTCGACGTGTACGCCGGACGGCCCACGCCCGTCACACCGGCTCCCCGGCTCTCCGCGGAGCTGGGCATCACGCTGCTGCTTAAGCGGGAGGACCTGGCCCACACCGGATCCCACAAGATCAATAACGTGATTGGGCAGTCGCTGTTGGCCCAGCGCATGGGCAGGACCCGCCTGATCGCCGAGACCGGTGCCGGGCAGCACGGGGTGGCGACCGCGACAGCCGGCGCGCTGCTCGGGCTGGACGTCACGGTGTACATGGGCGAGGTCGACACCGCCCGGCAGGAGCTGAACGTCTTCCGGATGGAGCTGCTGGGGGCCGAGGTGGTGCCGGTGACCACCGGCACCCGCACGCTCAAGGATGCCACGAACGAGGCGCTGCGACAGTGGGTCTCCCGGACCGAGGACACCTACTACTGCATCGGCTCGGTCATGGGGCCGCATCCGTACCCGTGGATGGTACGGGAGTTCCAGCGGGTCATCGGGCGGGAGGCGCGGCAGCAGTGCGCCAGCCTGCTGATCCGAGGCGTCCCCGATGTCGTCGTCGCCTGCGTCGGCGGCGGGTCGAACGCAGCAGGGACCTTCGCCGGCTTCGTTGACACGACGACGCGCCTGGTCGGCGTGGAGGCGGCAGGCGGCGCGGCGATGACCGACGGCTCGGTGGGCATCCTGCACGGCTTCCGGTCTCAGGTGCTTCAGGACGAGGACGGCCAGATCGCTGAGGCCCACTCGATCTCGGCCGGCCTGGACTATCCCGGGGTCGGCCCCGAACACGCCGCGCTCGGCGGGTCGGGCAGGGCGGAGTACGTCACGGCGACCGACGAGGAAGTCGTCGAGGCCGTGGTGAGGCTGGCCCGCGCGGAGGGGATCCTCGCCGCACTCGAGTCGGGACACGCGCTGGCCTGGATCTTGCGAGCAGTCGCGAGCGGCGACATCACACCCGGCAGCACGGTGCTGATGACGCTCTCCGGACGGGGGGACAAGGACGTGAGCGAGCTGAGGAAGCGGGTGGGAACGTGACGGGCGAGCGTCCGCGCGTGGTGGAGGGCTCCCTGCGAGCCCGCCGTGACCGCGGGGAACCGTCGCTGGTGCCCTACGTCATGGCGGGCGTCGCCCCGGACTGGCCCGATCAAGTCCGGGCCTGCGTCGACGCGGGTGCCGACGCCGTCGAGATCGGCTTGCCATTCTCCGATCCGATGCTCGACGGTCCGGTCATCCAGGCAGCCTCGACCCGGGCGCTCGCGCGCGGGGTGACCGTCTCCGGCCTGTTGGACGAGGTCGCGGGGATCTCCGTCGACGTCCCGCTGGTCGCCATGACCTACAGCAACGTCGTGCACCGCCGCGGCGACGCCGCGTTCTGTCGCGGCCTGGCCGAGACCGGGATCGCCGGGCTCATCGCACCCGACACGCCCCTCGACGAGATCGACGAGCTCAGGGCGGCGGCCGATGCCGCGCCCCTCGAGCTGGCGCTGCTAGTCGCGCCGATTACCGCCCCGGAACGGGCGGCCCGGGTGGCCGAGCGCAGCCGCGGGTTCGTGTACGTGGTGAGCAACATGGGTGTGACCGGCGGCCGGAGCACGGTCTCGGGCACGGTCGCACGCACGACGGCGACGGTGCGGGCGGCCACGACCCTGCCGGTCCTGGTGGGGTTCGGAATTTCCACTCCCGAGCAGGCCGCCGAGGTCGCACGCCATGCGGACGGGGTGATCGTGGCGTCCGCCCTGGTCGCCGACGTTCTGGACGGGGCCGACGCCGCCGGGGTGGGGCGAAGGGTCACCCGGTTCCGGCGGGGTGTCGACGGTGGCCGCGGGCGCTGACCGGCGCCCTCCCTTGCCTTCGCCCCGGCAAGTGCTATAGAACTCTTGTTGCCGGGACTGCCCCGCCGTGGCTCCGGTCGGACGGAGGATGACGCCTCCGCCGGGACGGTCCGGGAGGTTGTCGTCCAATGGCCGGCATCGACTACATCGACTTCTCGCTCGGTTCGGACACGCTCGACTGCGTGGACGTGGTCGAGCAGTTCCCCGCCAAGAAGCCGCCCGAGGTCGACACGCACGCGTGGGCGCAGGAGTTCTGTCGCACCCGCAACCTCGACGTCGTCACGGTGGAGCGCGCCCGGGGCATCACCGACGTGTGCCGAGGCCTGCTCACGGACTTCTTCAAGAACGCCTCCATCTCCGGTCCCGACATCGACCTGCTGATCTACGGCGGTGAGATCGAGCACGGTGAGGGCGGGAGCCGGCCCTTCCGGCTCGCCCATGAGTTCGACATGCCCGACACGATCCGGTTCATGTGGCACTTCATGGGGTGCGCGACCGGGCTGTCGGCGGTGACGACCGCGCTGGAGCACCTGCACGCGTCCGGCGGCACGGACGCGCTGGTGCTGCTCAACTGCACGATCCGCGACGAGGTCGCCCACCCACGGTTTATGGCCGACATGGTGTGTGGCGACGCCGTCATGCTGCTGCACGTCACCACCCGCCCGGCGACGTGGGAGGTGGTCTCGGACCACTCCACTGCGATGACGAAGCACGCCGACTACGGATTCGACCCGTCGGTTCCCCTGGACCCGTTCGTGATCGTTCAGCGGGGTGTGGCGCACCTGCGGGAGCACCTCGGCCCATGCGGCGTCGACGGGATCGCCGCAATCATGCCGGTGTACAACGGGTTCGCCCAGTGGCCGCGGTTCGCGCGGGCGTTGGCCTACCCGGTCGAGCGGATCCGACTCGACACGCTTCCCCGAGGCGCGCACATCGACAGCATCGACCCGTTGCGCTCGCTCGCCGAGCTCGATGACGAGTTCGAGCCGGGCAGCGAGATCGTGCTGTACGCCCAGACGCTGGGCATCACGTTCAATTCCGTGCTCGTGCGGCGCGGTGGCCCGTCGAGCTGACCGGCCCGGGCTGGGAGTGCCGGGTCCTCCGTCGCGAGGCGCCCGAACGCCGGGCCCTCGACGACCCGGCCTTCGCGCGAGCCGCCGCCGCGCTGGGTCTCGACGGGTCGGGCGGCTACGACGAGGACGGCCGCCCGGTCCACCCCGGCGCTTTCCTGAGCATCAGCCACGAGGGCGGGTGGCTGTGCGTCGCGGCGAGCACGGTGGCACCCGTCGGGGTCGATCTGTGTGCGCCGGTGCCCGAGGCGACCGCCCGGCGGCTGGTGCGCCGGTGGCTGCCCGCCCACAGGCCTGCCTGGGAGGCCGTTCCGCCCGCGGAGCGGGCCTGGGCGTTCGCCCGACTGTGGTCCTCGATGGAGGCTGTCGCGAAGACAGCCGGCGTGCCTCTGCTGCCGGGCATCGCGTGCGTCGAGCTGCACGACGACACCGGCGGCCTGCGGGGTGACCCGGCGTCCGGTTGCCGGCTGTACGGCACGGCGCTTCCCGCGGGTCACCTCACGGTGGCTCGGCAGATGAGCCGGGGGTCGGGACGCTAGCGTGCCCGGACCGGCTCGTCCCGGTCCAACCGCGGGAGCACCTGCTCGGCGAAGATCGTCATCTCCTCGAGGACCGTCTCGCCGGATGGCCGGAAGAAGTCGAACCAGAGCATCACCCGGTCGTCGGGGTGGAAGCGCTCGCGCAGCTGCCGGGCGACGTCGGCGGGGTTCCCGACGACGGCGTTGGACGACGAGTCGGCCAGCCGGGCCGGATCGAGGGTGCCGTCCATCGCGATCCAGTAGGAGGTCAGGGCCATCTCGGCCCGGGCCTGCGCGGCGGCCCGCTGCGACCGTCCTGTCAGGCGCGGGTCACCGTTGAGGAACACGAAGACGGTCCGCGGCATGTACGGCCTGCGCCAGGGTCCGCCCGCGGGGTGGTAGACGTCGACCATCCGCTCGTGGGTGCGCTCGATGTCCTCGGGCTTGGTGATGCTGAGGTTGAAGACCCGGACCGGCGCGAAGCGGTTCAGGTAGGCCTGCAGCGAAGGGAGGTGAGTGCCGGCGTACAGCTGCAGGAGCTCGGGACGGAACCCGGGTACCAGCCGGGTCCGGTCGAACGACCAGCGGCGTGCCACGGCCACATGCTCCTCGTCGCCGGGTACGGCGCCACCGGGTGCCACCCGCAGCGCGTCGAACAGCTCGGGATCGCCGACCGCAGTGCGGCTCAGGGTCGGTGGGGCGACGTCATCCGCGGAAAGCTCCTCGCCCTGGAGTAACCTCACGAAGATCTCGGCAGCCTCCTGCAGCAGTGCCCCCCTGATCCGACTCCAGGCTGCGGCCTCCGCGGGGCTCCGCGGTACCAGACCGTAGGTCCGGTTGACGAAGTCGTACCGCCCGGAGGCGAAGCCGACGTTCATCCGCCGGGACTCCGACAGATCGAGGCCGTGCCAGGCGAGGAAGTTGGAGACACGCTCGGCGGCGATGAGCGGTCCCGGGCCCACGATGTTCATGATCGCCGAACCGACCTCGAGTCGGCGGGTGCGGGCGAACACCGCCCCGGCGAGCTGGCAGATGTCGGGGTTGAGGCCTACCTCGCCGTCCCAGTGCGGCATGACCGGGCGGTCGTGGGCCTTCTGCGCCTGGATGCTGAAGTGCGCCTCGGCGACCCAGAGACAGCCGAATCCCAGCTGGTCAGCCAGTACGGCCTGGTCGAGCAGTTCGCCCAGGAGTGTGGCCTCGTCCGGAAGCACGCCGTCCCGCGGCGTACGGGCGAGGCTGCAAAAGACGTCGAAGTCCACGGCCCGTCCCCCTCCTTCGGCGACTTCAGTCGCCCACGACCATGGTATGTGGTATGTCTTCTAGATAACTTTACCAAGGCCGCTACGGATCCGCGGGCGGCAAGCGAGGTCGGCGCGGCGGGGCCGTCCGGTGACCGTCGGCCCGACGCACCGACCGTAGAGAGCAGGAGGCGGCATGGTCATGATGATCGACGGCTCGTCGGTCGACAGGCTGTTGCCCTACGACGAATGCATCGATCTCATGCGCACCGCGTTGGCGTCGCTGGCCCGCGACGAGGTCTTCCTGCCGTTGCGGACGGTCGTCCGCCCGCCGGTCGACGGCGTCATGGCCCTCATGCCCAGCTACGTCGACGGCGCCGCCCCCGCACTCGGGGTCAAGATCGTGACGATCTTCCACGGCAACCCCGAGGTGGGCAAGGACGCCCATCAGGGGGTGGTGCTGCTGCTGGACCCCGCGACGGGCGAGCCGCAGGCCGTACTCGACGCCTCTGCCATCACCCGCATACGTACGGCGGCGGCCAGCGCGGTCGCCACCGACGTGTTGGCGCAATCCGGCGCTGACGACCTCGCCGTGATCGGGTCAGGCACGCAGGCCCGTGCCCACTTGCGTGCGCTCGCCCGCGTCCGGCCCCCGCGCCGGGTGCGCGTGCACTCTCGGCGTCCCGAGCGTGGGGCCCGGTTCGCCGCGGAGATGGCCGACGTGGTCGACGTCCCGATCGAGGTCGCCAGTGACGTCGCGAGCTGCGTAGCGGGAGCCTCGGTGATCGTCACCGCGACGAACTCCGCCGAGCCGGTGCTCGCCCGGCAGATGGTCACGGATGGTGCGCACGTCAATGCTGTCGGCTCGTCGATCCCGACCACCCGGGAACTCGACGGGGCGCTGATGGGCGCGGCGCGAGTCTACACCGATCGACTGGAGTCCCTCGTCAATGAGTCCGGGGACTTCCTCATGGCAGCCCGCGACGGCGAGCTCGACGCCGACGATGTCGTCGGGGAGATCGGCGGTGTGCTCACCAGCAATGTCCCCGGCCGCGGCGGACCGGAGGAGATCACCGTGTTCAAGTCGCTCGGGCTCGCCGTCGAGGACGTCCTGGCGGCGCGCCACGTGTTCAGACGCTGGTCGGCCGAGACCGCACCCGGCGGCGCGCGGCGATGACGATCGTCTCGATCGGCTTCGTCGAGGCCGAGGGTTTCGTGTCGGTCTTCGACGCCGCGGAGCATATGGCCAAGACCGCCGCCGTCGACCTGGGCGCGATCGTGAGCATCGGCGGGGGGCGGGTCGCGGTGAGCGTCACCGGCCCGCTCGAGCACGTCGTGGAGGCCGTCGAGGCCGCCGAGGACACGATCAGGGCAGGTCACGGGATCTCCGCCACCTCGGTAGTGCTCGCGAACCCCGGTGCCGCGGTGCGCGGCATCGCGGCCGACCTGTCGGCGATTGGTTGAGGCGGTGAACGGGGCGCTTGGGATGATCGAGGTCCGTGGACTGGTGGCGATGATGGTGGCGATCGAGGGCATGACGACCACCGCGGCCGTCGAGTGCGTGATGCTGCGACGGGTCAGCGGCGGGTACCTGGTCGCCGCGGTCCTCGGCGACCTCGCCTCGGTCGAGGCCGCCCTCGAGGTCGGCCGTTCGGCGGCCGAGCAGTACGACGACGTGCGCCGGATCCGCGTCCACCCCGCGCCGCATCCGGCGGCGACTCGCCTGCTCACGGAATCGAACGGCTGGCTCGCATCCCGGGGCTCCGGCGACGGCGCGCAGGCCGACCTGTCGCGGGACGAAGGGACTTCCGATGTTTGACGTGCCTCTCCTCGAGCTCGGCGCAGCCCACGACGCGAACCGGGTGGGCGGCAAGGCGCGCGGCCTGGCGACAATGATTGGCCGCGGGCTGCCGGTACCACCGGGCTTCGTGGTGCCCGTGGACACCTTTATCGCCCTGGCAGGTGAAGCCTTCACCGAGAGCGCGAAACTCGCAGACTCCGGAGGATCCGCGGACGCCGCCGCCCGGGCGGCGGAGACGATGCACGGGGTCGGGCTGTCGGAGGAGTTCCTCGACCGGCTCACGGCCGCCTGGGACGAGATCGCCGGTAGTGGTCCGGTGGCGGTGCGCTCCAGCGCGGTGGGTGAGGACGGCGCCGCCTGGTCGTTCGCCGGGGAGCATGACAGCTTCCTCGGCGTGACGACGCCGGACGAGCTCGCCGACGCCCTGCGCGGCTGCTGGGCGAGCCTGTTCACCAAGCGCGCGATCGCCTACCGCGCGCAGAGCAGGTCGCGGGCGGCGCCGATGGCGGTGGTCGTCCAGCGGATGCTGCGGGCACGGTCCTCCGGCGTGATGATGAGCCTGAATCCCTCGAACGGAGATCGCTCGTCGGTCGTCGTCGAGTCGGTCTGGGGGCTGGCCGAGCCGCTGGTCTCGGGCCAGGCTAGTCCCGACCGGTTCGTGCTGAACCGCATTACCGGCGAGGTGCGTCGACGCGAGCTGGTGCCCAAGACGACCGCGGCGGTCCTCGGGACCGGGGGTTCGGCATCGGTTGCGGTGGCGCCAGACGAGATCGAAGCCGCCTCGCTGGACGAGAGCACGCTGAGCAGACTGCACGCGTCGGTGCCCGCGCTCGAGGCGTGTGCCGGAGGCCCCGCGGACGCGGAGTTCGCTGTCGACGACGGCGGCCTCTGGTTCGTCCAGGTTCGGCCGGAGACCTACTGGTCGCAGCGGCGGACCGTCGCGGCAGGCTCGTCGGTCATCGAATCGGTCCTTGCCACAGTCACGAAGCCGACGGAGGAATAGGCAGCAATGGTCGACGCACGCTTTCCCGGTCCCCGTGACGTACATCCCCCCGACGGAGCCACCCAGTGGCGGAGGCTCTACAACTGGTACCACGTCTTCGACGCCGAGCCCTCGGCGGACGACGAGCGCTTCTGGTTCCAGGATGCGCTACACCACCCGCGGGTGATGCGACCCTACGACGAGATCCAGAGTGAGTGCTGGTGGCAGGCGCTGGGCGCCTTCAACACGCGGATCTTCGCGGTCCCTCCCGCATACGGGGTCGACCAGCGCATCCTCAACGGCTACCTCTACGTGAGCCCGGTTTCCGCGCCGGAGGCCGACCTGGAGGCCCGCAGCGCCGAGTTCGCCGAGCGCGCGGGCCACTACTACGAGCACTGGGACACGATCTACGAGGAGTGGAAGCAGAAGGTCCGTTCTGCGCTGGATCGGATCCGCGCCGTACGGTTCGCCCCCTTGCCCGACATCGAGGACCGCGCTGTGGTCGACGGGCACGTGGGGCTCTCGTCGGGCTATCGCATGATCGCGGACTACGACGCCCTCGTGCTGACTATGTACGAGACCTACCAGTACCACTTCGAAATGCTGAACATCGGGTACGCGGCGTACCTGACATTCTTCGACTTCATGCGCGAATCCTTTCCGGACATCGAGGAGCAGTCCATCGCCACCATGGTGACCGGGCTCTGGGTGGATCTCTACCGCCCCGACGAAGAGCTGAAGCGGCTCGCGAAGCGCGCGGTCGACGACGGGTTGGCCGAGCTCATCCTGGGGGAGCCAGACGTCGACGCCGTGTTCGCCGCCCTGCGGGCGCACCCCGCCGGCGAGGAGTGGGTCCTGGACTGGGAGCGGACCGCCGACCCGTGGTTCGTGATCAATACGGACGTCGGGCACCCCGGCGGCTACAGCGACTCCCGGACCCTCGCCGACCAACCGGCCCTGCCGATGGAGTCGGTGCGCGTGTACATCCGCGCCCTGAGGCGCGGCGAGGTCGTCGACCGGCCCACGAAGGAGATCGTCGAGCAGCGGGACGCCGTCACCCGCGAGTACCGGGAGCTGCTTTCCCCGGACCGCGTCGACCGGTTCGACGCCCTACTGGAGCTGGCTCGCAAGGTCTTCGTCTACATCGAGGAGCACGTACTCTACATCGAGCACTGGATGTGGGCGACGTTCTGGTCGAAGTCCCGCGAGCTGGCTGCGGCGCTCGTCGCGATGGGTGCGCTCGACGACGAGGACGATGTGTTCTACCTGCGGCGTACCGAGGTTGCCGAGACGATCTACGACGTGGTCGCCGCGTGGTCGGTCGGCCGGGGCCGTGGTCGATCCGCCGCGCACTGGCGCCCGGTCGTCGGCGAGCGCCGGGCGATCGTCGAGGCACTCCGGACCCGGCCCGCGCCCGCGGCTTTAGGCACCCCGCCCGCGACGGTCAACGAGCCGCTGACGAAGATGCTCTGGGGCATCAGCAGCGAGACGATCGAGCGCTGGCGTCACGGGCGCGACGACGACCAGGTGATCACCGGCCGAGCCGGGTCGCCCGGCGTCGCGGAGGGCACGGCGCGGGTGGTGACCGAGACCGCCGGCCTCTCCGAGATCCGCGAGGGCGAGATCCTCGTGTGCCCTGCCACCTCGCCATCGTGGTCGCCGGTGTTCGCGCGGATCGCCGCGACCGTCTCCGACATCGGCGGGATCATGAGCCACACCGCCATCGTCTGCAGGGAGTACGGGTTGCCCGCGGTCGTCGGCACCGGCGACGCCTGCAGCTCGATCACCACCGGCCAGCGGATCCGGGTTGACGGGTCGCTCGGCACTGTCACGGTCCTATCCGGAGCCGGCGAGTGAACTCCGATGCCTCGGGGAGCTCCCAGGCCGCCGCCGAGCCGGCCTTCGTCTGCGTCCCCGACGGCGTTGACCTTCCGCACCTGCCCGATCCAGGCCACTGGGACGTTCGCCGGCGCCGGGCGTCGTGGCGGCGGGCGGCGACGAGTGCCGCGCGACCCAGCACCGTCGTGCTGGACATCGGCGGGGTGCTCGTCCCGAGCCTGTTCGAGTCCGTCCGGGGTGTCGACCGGCCGTTCCCCCCCGGACCACTTACCGGGGACGCCGAATACGCCCAGGTCGAGCGCGGGGAGATCGGCGAGCGCGAATACTGGCAACGCATCGGCGAGCAGGGCTGGGACGTCGGCCGCTTGTGGCGGGAGTGCTCCTCGGTGCGGACCCTGCTCTGGAAGGTCCTCGCGGTCGCGGGTCGGCGGATGCGGCTGGTGGCGTTCACCAACGACATGGCCCACTGGTTCGGGCCCGACTGGCTGGCGCGGTTCCCGCAGCTCGCGGAGCTCGACCTGATCCTCGAGGCGAGCGAGCTCGGCGTACTGAAGCCAGCGCCCGAGGCGTTCCGGCGCGCGCTCGCGGTCATCGGCGAGCGTCCCGCGCAATGCCTCATGGTCGATGACCATCCCGCGAACCTGAACGGCGCGACATCGGTCGGGATGCCGACGCTGCAGTTCGACGTCGGCGACCCGGAGGGCTCGGTGGAGGCGTTGCGCCAGACGCTCGCGCTGCCCGCGGCAGAGCGACCGACGGTCTTCCGCGTTCCCGCCCGCAGGTCACCGGCACCGACTCATCACATCTAGAACTCTAGCGATCCGCGTACTACCGTTCGGAGGAGACAACAATGTTGGTCGGCCGGGTGTCGCACAACGTGGTCGCACCGACCAAACATCCCGGGCTGGCGGGCGCGAAGCTGCTGATGATCTCGTTCGACGACGGGAGCCCACTCCTACTCGCGACCGACGCGGTCGGCGCGGGCGAAGGCGACCGCGTCGTCGTGGCAACCGGCAGTCATGCGGTTGGCATCGTCGCACCGGAGACACCAACCGACGCGGTCGTGGTCGGGATCCTCGACTAGAACCGACCGCCGCGAACGACACCGCATACGAGAGGACGACATGGACAGCGCTTTGGGCATGCTCGAGACCCGCGGGCTTACTGCGGCCGTGACCGGGACGGACGCGATGGTGAAGGCGGCCCGGGTCACGATCATCCGGACCGAGCAGATCGGCTCCGCCTACGTCACGGTGCTGATCCGCGGGGACGTCGCGTCGGTGCGCGCGGCCCTGGACGCGGGGGCCGAGGCGGCGAAGGACTTCGGCGAGATCATTGGGGTGAACGTGATCCCGAGCCCGCACGCGGCCACGCAGGAGGCGTTGTCGCTGACGCCGGAGAACGGCTAGGCATGGCTCGGACGCCGGTCCCCACGCACTGGTTCAACGTCAACGCGGCGATCCCGGAGCTCTACGAGCCCTATGTCGATCCCGAAACCAACGACCCGGTGACAGACCAGGCGCTCGAGGAACTCTTCGCGCCGGAGCTCGTCGCCCAGGAGGTGAACCGCGCCGACACGTGGCTGCCGATCCCCGAGGAGGTGCTGCGCCGCCTCAGTACCTGGCGGCCGACCCCACTCCTGCGGGCCCGCGGCCTCGAGGCCGCTCTCGACACCCGGTGTCGGATCCTCTACAAGTACGAGGGCGCGTCCCCGATTGGCAGCCACAAGGCCAACTCCGGCGTCGCACAGGCATACTTCACCAAACGGTCGGGCCGCGACCGGGTGTACGCCGAGACTGGGGCCGGCCAGTGGGGCAGCGCGATCAGCCTGGGCAGCGCGTTCAACGGGCTGGGGTGCTCGGTGTTCATGGTCGGCAGCAGCTTCGATTCGAAGCCCTCGCGGCGCATCCTGATGGAGACGTTCGGCTCCACGGTTGAGCGCAGTCCCACCGAGCACACCGACGCAGGGCGAAGCGAGCGCGCGCGCACCCCGGACTCCACCGGCGGCCTCGGGCTCGCGATCGCTGAGGCCGTCGAGGCGACTAAGGCAGACCCAGCGGCGTCGTACGCCCTGGGCAGCGCATTCGGCTTCGTCTGCCTGCATCAGACGATCATCGGGCAAGAGCTGAAGGACCAACTCGTCGACGCAGGGGTCGAAGCCGACGTGCTGATCTCCTGCATCGGTGGTGGCAGCAGCTTCGGGGGCGTAATCTTCCCGTTCCTCACCGACCCCCCCGGACGGCGCCCGGAACTGATCGCCGCTGAGTCGAACGCGGTGCCCAAGGTGACCCGCGGCGAGTTCACCTACGACCACGGGGACTCGTCGGGCCTCACCCCCCTGATCAAGATGTACACGCTGGGACACAAGTTCGCACCGCCCAGCATCCACTCCGGCGGGCTGCGCTACCACGGCCTCGCCCCCCAGGTCAGCAAGCTGATCAATCTCGGCATGGGCCGTGCGGAGGCGTACGCCCAGCTGGAGATCTTCGACGCGGCCACGCTCTTCGCCCGGACCGAGGGCATTGTGCCGGCGCCGGAGGCGGCCCACGGCATCGCGGCCGCGTGCCACTACGCGACCAAGCACCGGGACGAGGAGCGGACGGTCGTCTTCTGCCTTACCGGGCACGGGTTCTTCGACCTCCCGGCCTACCAGACCTACCTGACCGGGAATATGGAGGACTCGGACACTCCGGACGACCTCATCGAAAAGTCGCTGAGCGGGCTCTCGCGCGTCTCGGGCACTCGGCCGACGAGCCTGGCGTCCGGCCGCGACACCGCGTTCGCGGGATGGCAGCGACGACACGCGGGCGCCCGTACGAGCCCACCGCGCCGCGGCGACCGGGACTCACCGGCCGCCCGTGCCGGCGCCACGTCCCCGCTCGGCCGAGTCTCCAGGGCCGACGGCGACCGCGCCGCCAGCGCCGCCGACTCCACTGTCACGGACCTCACCGGCGCACAGGTCGTCACAGAGCGCACCCTCGGCGGGTGTGCCCCTGACACGACGGTGATCGTCGTGCAGCCGGGGGCCGTGCTGACGCCGTCGGCCCGCAGCGAGCTCCGGCGTCGAGGGATCGCCGTCCGGAACAACGAACGATGAATCGGCTCGGAGCGGCCGGTGGGCGGCCGGCGGCGGCCGTCGCCACGTGCGGACGCCTCGCCGAGCTGGACGCCAAGATGGCGCACGGGATCCTGCGCTACTGCGACCATGTCGTCGCGGTCGTCGACCCCCGCCACGCCGGAGGCCGGTTGCGCGAGATCGTGCCGTACGCCGAGTGCGACGTCCCCGTGGTCGCGGGCCTGGACGACCTGCCGCCCGGCGTCGAGGAGATCGTCGTCGGCGCCGCACCACCAGGAGGGGCTGGCGACGGAGCCGTGCTCGAGACCGTGCGCGACGCCCTTGGACGAGGGCTGTGGGTGGTCCACGGCCTGCACACCACGTTCGCCGACCACCCCGACCTCGCCGACGCGCTCGACCGACTTGTCGAGCTGCGCCACGTGCCGCTGCCCGACATTGTCGCGCGCGGTCGCTGCGCCGAGCTGCCCGGTGACCGGATCCTCACCGTGGCCTCCGACTGCGCATCCGGGAAGATGACAACGGCTCTCGAGCTCTGGTCCGGCCTGCGCCGTCGCGGCAAAGACGCGGCGTTCGTGGCCACCGGGCAGACCGGGATGTACATCAGCGGCGCTGGCTTCCCCCTCGACGCGGTGCGGGCCGACTTCGCCGCCGGTGTGGTGGAGTCCTACGTCCTCGACCACACCGACCACGACTACACGGTAGTGGAGGGCCAGGGGGCGATCACGCACCCTGCCTACAGTGGTGTCTCGCTGGCCTTACTGCACGGCGCAGCCCCGAACAAGCTGGTGTTCTGCCACGACGTCGGCCGCTCGGTGCTGGAGTACTTCGATCGCTCCATCGAGGATCTCGCCGGCCAGATCGCCCTCACCGAGCGGCTGGCCGGAGTCCTGCGCCCCGCCACCACCGTCGCGGTGGTGGCGATGTCGCGCGGCCTCGACACCGCCGGCGCGCGGGCAGCGCGGCAGGAGCTCTCCCGGGTACTGTCGCTACCGGTCTTCGACGCCACGGAGGCGACCGACGGCCTCGTCGAGGCGATCACCCGGTGAGGCCGATGTCCGTGACGCTGACCTCGTGGCGCCGGACGGTGCCGGTCGCGCGGGAGTTCCGCGTCAGTCACACGGGAGTGACGACGGTCGAGGTCCTCACGCTGCAGGCGACCGGTCGGGACACCACGGGCGTGGGCGTCGTGGCCGTCGGCCCGTGGCGGCCGGTCGACCCGGACGAGGTCGAGCGGTGCGCCCGGAGGCTGGTCGAGCAGGTACTCGCGGGTCCCTCGGCGCCAGGGCCGATACTCGTCGACCGGTTGCGGCGGGCCGTGCGACCCTGGTGGACGGACGCCCCAGCCGCCTGCCAGCTGGCCGAGATGTGTGTGCTGGACAGCGCATGCCACGCGTCCGGCCGGCCCCTGTGGCAGTTTCTCGGGCTGCCCCGCCCACCCGTGCGGCTCGACCTGTTCCGGACGCTGTCTCTCGGTGCGGCGCCGCCGACGAGCTCCTGCCGCAGCCTGCTCAAGGTGAAGCTCGGCGGGGCGACTGACGCCGCCGTGCTGGACGCCCTCGTGCGCTCCGGTCACCGCCACCGTTCCGTGCTGCTCGACGTCAACCGCGGGTGGGACCGTGACGACGTGACGGCGCTGCTCCCCCACCTGCGGGCCCTGCAACCGATGGCCCTGGAGGACCCGGTCCGCGACCGGGCCCTGCTGCCGGTGGTGCGCGAGGCACTGCCCGACGTGCCGATCCTGCTCGACGAGGGTGTGGACTCGGTGCAGGCGGTGGATGCGGCCGCCGCGGTCGCGGACGGGGTCAACCTCAAGGTCGCCAAGTTCGGCGGGCTGCTGCCCACACTCGACGCCGCCGAGCGGGCGTCCCGCGCGGGTTGCCGGGTGATGCTGGGGTGCTTCCTCGAGCCGCCGGCAGCGATCGGCTACGCGGCGACGATGGCAGGCCTCACCGAGTGGCAGGACCTGGACGGCCACACCTGGCTCGAACACGGATGGCCCGACGACCGCCTCGCGATCGACTCAGACATGGTGGGGCCGCCGCGTCTGGTCCGGGGAGCGTCCGGGTGATCGCCCTACACCGACCTCCGGGGACCCGGGCCGCCATCGTGCACACCCACCGCCAGGGGCCGGGTGGCCGCGTGGCCCGGGTGTTGCTGGGTGGACTCGGCTCGGCCGCCACCCTTGACCTCCTGCCGGCGCTGGCCCACCCGCTGCTCGACCGCGGTTCGGTCACCGTGATGGACTGGGTCGGTGCAGGCTGGAGCGACCACGACGACGCGTGGGGCCACCGCCTGGAGGACCATGCCGGCACGGTCGTCTCCCTCCTCGACCACCTCGGGCTGCGCGGCGTCTCGCTCGTCGGGCACAGTTTCGGCGGCTCCGTGGCCGTGCTGGTTGCCGCCGGGCGCCCCGACCTGGTGGGCCACCTGGTCGTGGCCGAGCCCAACCTCGACCCCGGCGTCGGGACCTTCTCCGCAGCCGTCGCCGGCTGGGACGAGGCGTCGTTCGTCGCCACCGGCCACGCGGCCGTGCTCGCGGACCTGCGCGCCGCCAGCGATCCGACCGCGGCGGCGCTGGCCCGCACCCTCGCCTGGGCTAGCCCCGTCGGCCTGCATCGCGCGGCGGTCTCGCTGCTGTCCGACCGGCGTCCCACGCTGCGGGCGCTGCTGAGCGGCCTCGCCGTGGAGCGGACGTTCCTGGCCGGTGCGCGCAGCGACGTCGACTTGGATGCGGCCGCCGCCACCGGCTGCACGGTGCGCGTCGTGCCCGACGCGGGCCACCACATGCCCGCGGACAACCTCGAGGGCTTCTGCGCCGCCGTCGCCGCCTGCTAGCCGAGCTGCCCGCGCACCAGACCGGTGAGCAGGCCGACGTTCGTGACCGCCTCACCGGAGAGGTCATCGATGTCGAACTCGATGTCGAACTCTGCCTCCACGGCCTCCACGAACGCCATCAGGCGAACTGAGTCCAACCAGACGACCTCGGAGAGCACCGTGTCGATCGTGAGGCGAACGTCCTCGGCGAGGCCGAGATCGGAGCGGGCCACCCGAGTGAGCCTCGCCAGGATCTCGTCCTCCTCCGTCGCGCTTGTCGCCATCCCGGTGTCCCTCCGCGTCGTGTCGCTCGTCGTCATCCGGTGCCCTCCAGCGCGTCCTGGGCCAGGCGGTCCTGGAGGACCTCGGACGCGCCACCTGCGATGCCAAGCCAACGCACGTCGTCGACCGCGTGCGTCCAGCTTCCTCCCTTGACCCAGGCATCGGCCCCACCTACGTGCTGCATCTCGACGGCTAGCTTCCGCACGAATGCTGCCGCTCCCAGCTTGATCGCGTAGACGTCTTGCCACGACGCGCACCCGGCACCGACACCGTCCACGACGGCGCGCGCGGCCGCGGCGAGGTTGCGCTGCTCGGCCCACCATGCGCCGAGGCGCAGTCGGTGGTGGCCGTGCCGGTCCAGGCGGGTGCCGAAGACGGTGCGCTCCGACAGGTGCGCTCCGAGGTCCTGGAGCAGGACCCGGCCGACGTGCACCCCGAGGCAGCCGATGATCGCCCGCTCGAACAGCAGAACCTCGGTGAGGTAGGAGAACCCGCGGCCGGCCCGTCCGATCCGGCGCTCGGGGGGCGCGGGCGCGCCGTCGAGCCGGATGTCGGCCAGACGCATCAGCCGCGCCCCCGCGCCGCCGAGGTCGGCGGTGTGCACGTCCGCCCGGTCCACCCGGTACAGGTCTATAAGGGGCAGCGAGGCACCACCATCGCCGGCGCGGGCGGCGACGAGGTGTACGTCGGCGACGGAACCGTTGGCGATGTAACTCTTCGTCCCCAGTAGCGTCGGTGGGTCGCCCGGCTGCACGTGCGTCGACATCGCCCCGAGATCCGAGCCGGACGCCCGCTCTGTGAGCGCCACGGCGAGCCGGACCTCCCCGGCCTCGACGGCCGGCAGCAAGTCGGTCGCCCGGGCACGATCGAGCAGACGCGCACCGATCTCGTTGATCGCGAAGGCGCCGGCCAGACCGACGTCACGCGTCTCGACCAGGCAGCTCAGCACGCGGTCGACCTCCCGCAGATCTCGGGTGCCGATCGGCACCAGGCCAGCGAGGGCGCGCCAGTCGTCCGCCGGTACGTGGCCGACCTCGTGCCAGCCCGCCAGCCGGGGCCGGACGAAGTCCAAGACCGCGCTCACGCCGCGCCCGTCCTGGCGCGGGCGGTCACAGCCGCCATGTCAATCTTGCCGCCGGACGTCCGAGGTATCCGGTCCTCGACGATGATCCGCTGCGGCACCATGTAAGAGGGCACGAGGGCTCCCACGCACGCCACCAGCTCGGATCCGGTGGGTGCACCCTGGGCCGTGTCGACCTCGACGACGGCGACGAGGTGGGTGCCCGACGGGTCAGGCACCACCACCGCCTCCCGAACCGACCCGACGGACTCGAGCGCTCGCTCCACCTCGTCGGGGTGTACACGGTAGCCCCGAATCTTGATCAGCCTGCTCCGCCGGCCGTCGAAGTGGTAGCGGCCCGCTGCGCGGTGGACGAGATCCCCGGTGCGGAACCACCGGTTCCCTCGCCATCGCACCATGCCGTTGGCCTCGGCGTCCGCTACACCCCAGTAACCGATCATGACCTGTGCCCCGGAGACGAGCAGCTCACCCGCGGAGCCGTCCGCGACCTCCGTCATCTCCGGCGACACGAGCGCGAACTCCGTGCCCGCCATGGGCGTCCCGATTGACAGCGGACCGGGCGCCGGATCGTCGCGCAGGTCGGGTACCTCGAAGAGGCTGCACGCGACCGTGCACTCGGTCGGCCCGTAGCCGTTGAATAGCCGGACCCCCGGCGAACGCAGCTGGAAGGCCCGGATGTCGTGGACCCGCGGAACCTCGCCGCCGAACCACACCGACCGCAGCGTGGGGACGCGCTCGGCGGAGTAGGAGCTGAATCGCCCGGACAGCATCGAGACCACGTTCGGGGTACAGGAGAAGTCCGTGACGCCGTGCGCTGCGAGGACTGTGACCAGGTCGTTCACCATTGTCATCCGGGTGAAGAGGACGGTGCGACCACCCGTTCCCCACGGCGCGAGGACCTCCATCAGCACCGGATCGAAGTGCATCGGGAAGAAACTCAGGAACACGGTGGTGTCGTCGTAGCCCGCGCGCTCGATCGCCGCCTCGAGGAAGGCCGCGAGCGCGGCGCGGGAGATCACCACGCCCTTGGGTACGCCGGTGGTGCCCGAGGTGTACAGGATGTACGCTGGCTGCTCGCCTGAGTGGGGCTTGGCGAGCAGCCCGGCCGCCCGCGCCGGCTGAGCGGTCAGCGGCAGGTCCGCGCCGAACGTCGAGACCGGATGTGGCGCCACGGCCCCCGCGAACTGCTCTCGGTGGACGTCGTCGGTCACGACCAGCCCCGGCGCGCAGTCGGCCAGCAGGTGCGCCATCCGCGAAGCGGGCGACGAGACGTCGATGGGCACCACGGCGACGCCGGTCCGCAGCCCCGCGAACAGCGCTGCGAGCGCGGGAATGCCCTTCGGCAGCAGTACCGCGAGCCGGTCACCGGCGACGAGCCCGCGAGCCGCGAAGAACTCGGCGATGGCGAGGACAAGCCCGGTGAACTCGTCCGCGCTCCAGGTCTCTCCCTCCGCGGTCACGAAGGCGGTGGAGTTCAGGGAGCTCGTCGCGGGCCGGGTCAGCACCACACTGAGGGCGTCGCTTCCGCCGTCCTGTGCCGTCGTCATGCCAGGGATCTCCCGAGTCCGGTCTCGGAGCCAGCCGTGACCTCGCCGACGGCGACCAGCGCACGCGCGACCTCGTCGAAGCTCGTGGTCATCGGCGAGAGACCCAGCCGCAGGTGGTCCGGAGACGCGACCCCCACCAGGACGCCGCGCTCGGCGAGCCGCGCTGCGGCCCCGCCGGCGTCCCGGCAGGCGAGCAAGACGTGGCTGCCCCGGCGGTCGCCCTCGCGCGGGCCCGCGACGCGCACACCGGAATCGGCAGGCAGCTCATCGGCGAGCTGGACCGCGAAGTCGCCCAGCGCCACCGACCTCGCCCGAACCGGGACCATGCCGGTCGTCGCCAACAGATCGATCGTGCACGTCAGGGGCACGGTCGCGAGGATCGGCGGCGTGCCTGACAGGAAGCGCCGCACCGACGGCGCGGGCCGATAGCCGCGCTCGGCGCCGAAGGGATCGGCCGCTCCCATCCAGCCCTGGACCGGCGATCGCAGATGCTCCTGCCACGGTGCCGCCACGTAGGCGAACGCTGGCGCGCCAGGGCCGCCGTTGAGGTACTTGTAGGTGCAGCCCACGGCGAGGTCGACGCCCCAGTCGTCGAGCTGGGACGGCACGGCACCGACGCCGTGCGAGAGGTCCCACAGCGCGAGCGCACCGACGTCGTGCAGGGCGCGGGTGATCTCGGCGACGTCCGCGAGGTGGCCGGAGCGGTGGGAGACCTGGCT
This sequence comes from Pseudonocardia sp., assembly GCA_030451825.1. Taxonomy (GTDB): domain Bacteria; phylum Actinomycetota; class Actinomycetes; order Mycobacteriales; family Pseudonocardiaceae; genus Pseudonocardia. The sequence goes on from JAKDNL010000008.1 coordinate 24,398, forward strand.
GAGGACCGCGACGGTGGTGGCGGGCCCCGACGCGTCGCGCACCGTACCGGCCGTGACCCCGTCGGGGCCGACGTCGAGCCACCGCACGTCCAGGCCGCACTCGCGCGCGACGCCCTCCACCACCCAGCGGTCGGTGGCGAACTCGTGACGCTCGACCAGGATCTCGCGCCGCCCGGGCCGGGCGCCGACCGCGGCGCGCAGCAGCGCGTAGAGCAGCACCGAAACCGTGTCCGAGACAACGACCTGCCCCGGTCCGGCGCCGAGCGCCACGTCACCCAGCCGGTCGCCGAGCGTCATAGGGTGATCGAACCACCCCTCCGGCCAGCCACGGATCAGGCGCCCGCCCCAGCTGTGCTCGACGAACGCGGCCATCCGGGCCGCGGCGGCCCGCGGCGGACGCCCCAGCGCGTTTCCCTCGAGGTAGACGGTGTCCCGGTCGTCGCTGCCCACGAACCGGTCGCGCAGTCCGGCGAGCGGGTCGCGGGCATCGAGTCGCGCCGCCCGGGTCAGTGAGTCGCTCACCGGTAAACCCTCCTTGTCGGCACAATCCCCTCCGACGCATCCTCGACCAAGATCCACCGCCGGAGGCTCGACAGGCAACTCATCCGGCGACGACCTCGGAGCGCACGGCGAACAGCTCCGGGAAGAATGTCAGGTCGAGCGCCCTGCGCAGGAAGGCCGTGCCGGAGGAACCACCGGTCCCGGTACGTGCACCGATGGTGCGTGCAACGACCTGCAGGTGTCGGAAGCGCCATACCTGGAAGTTGTGCTCGACGTCGATCAGGGCCTCGCAGGCCTCGTAGGTCCGCCACTCGTCGTCGACCGACTCGTAGATCCGCCGGAAGACCGGCACCAGGCCAGCCTGGTACACCCACGGCTCGCGAACGTCGCGGGCGAGGATATCCGCCGGTACGCCGTGATCGTGCCGGGCCAGGTAGGCGAGGAATGCGTCGTAGATCGTGGGCTGCTCGTACATCGTCACCAGCAGGTCGCGGCCGGCGGGCTCGTCGTCGAACTGCGCGAGCATCGACTTGTCCTTGTTTCCGAGGACGAACTCGACGGCGCGGTATTGGTAGGACTGGATGCCCGACGACTGGCCGAGCACCGGCCGGAAGCCCGCGAACTCGCTCGGGGTCAGTGTGGTCAGCACCGACCACTGCTCGATCAGCGATCGTTGCAGGTGCTTGATGCGGGCGAGGTCTTTCAGCGCGTGTTGGAGATCGTCCTCGCAGAGGTGGGTGCGCGCTCGCCGCAGCTCGTGCAGCGCAAGTTTTAGCCACAGCTCAGTCACCTGGTGCTGGACGATGAACAACAGCTCGTCCGAGTGGTCGCTGTGCGGGTGCTGGGCCGCCAGTAGCCGGTTCAGATCCAGGTAGGCCGTGTACGTCATCGCATCGGCTGCGTGCGGCCCGGCTCCTGGCTCCGGTGGGCGTGAGCTTCCTCGTACCGACATGAACCCCCTCCCGACGAGACTCTAACAACCGAGGACCATCTGTTCTAGAACTAATGGTGCCCGCTACGGGACCGTGTAGCCACCGTCCGCGGTCACCACCGCCCCGGTCATGAACACCGTCGCGTCCGAGAGCAACCAGCCCACCAGCGGCGCGAGATCCTCGGGCTGGGCAATTCGGCCCTGCGGGGTTCCCGTCGCCATGGCGGCCAGCTGCTTCTCGTCGTCGAGCCACCCCGTGAGGATGTCCGTCCGGACGGCGCCGGGGGCGAGCACGTTGACCCGGATCCCGTGTCTGGCGTAGTCCAGTGCCGCGGAGCGGCTCAGGCCGACTACCCCGTGCTTGCTGGCGCAGTACGCCCCGATGCCGGCGGCGGCCACCGTCGCGCCGACGGATGCCGTGTTGAGCACGACACCGCCCCCGGCCCGCAGCATGGCCGGGATCTCGTGGCGCAGGCAGCGGTAAACGCCCATCAGGTTCACGTCGAGGATGCGTGTGACCTCGGCGGGCTCCTGCTTGTGCAGTGGGCGGCTCGGTCCCTGGGTCCCGGCGTTGTTGAAGGCCAGGTGCAGGCCGCCGAACCGCTCCTCGGTCCAGGCCACAGCGGCGGCCACCGACTCGTCGTCGGCCACATCGAGAACACACGCGACGGCTGTGCCGCCCTCCTCAGTGATCCGGCGTGCCCACCCGTCTGCGGCCGCGCGGTTGCGGCCAGCCAGCACGACGGCCGCTCCGCAACCGGCCAAATGGCGGGCGGCGGCGGCACCGATCCCGCGGCTGGCCCCGGCGATCAGGCACACCTTCTCCCGCAGGTCGGCGTGCCCGAGCCTCGGCAGCCGGGTCATCGGTTGCCGGGGTCGGCCGTGCGATCGCGGGGCCGGGCCACGTCGCGATGCATCGGGGTGAGGAGCCCGTAGGCCTGGCGGTACACCGCGTAGCGGTCGCCGAGCAGCTCGGCCCGGCCGGGATTGGGTCGGCACTCGAGGTCCCAACGCGCCAGCTCGGCACCTTGGACCCACGGGTCGGCGCCGGTGTGCGCCGCGACGGCCAGGGCCCCCGCACCGACGACGGCGGTGTCGGGCTCGCCGGAGCGTCGCACGACCCGCCCGGTGGCGTCGGCGAGTATGCCACACCACAGTTCGCTCCGGCTCCCGCCGCCGGAGACCCGCAGCTCAGTGATTGCGGTTCCGGCAGCCTCCTCGACCGAGTCCACCAGCTCCCGGGCGGAGAAGGCGACGCCTTCGAGCACCGCGCGGCACAGCTCCGGAAACCCCGCCCCCGGATGCAGCCCGGTGAACCACCCCCGAACCTCGCTGTCCCACAGCGGGGCGCGCTCGCCCATCAGGTGCGGCGCGTGCACGACCCCAGTCGCCCCCGGCTCGGCCCGCGCTGCGGCGTCGAGCACCTCCTCGACCGTGTGCCCGGTCGCGGCGGCCCACCAGCGGAGCGTGTCGCCACCCGACTGGGTCGGCCCGGCGTGAATACATCGGCCGCAGAACGGGGCGAAGCCGACGACGCCCGGTGCGCCGGTGCCGCCGCCGTCGAGGGCGCCGACGATCAACGACGTGCCGATGACGACCATCGTGTCGCCGGGCTGCTGGAGCCCGGATCCGAGGACGTTGCCGATGGCGTCCATCGTCGCGGTGGCGACCGTGGTCCCTGCGGCGATGCCGTGCCAGTCCCGCCGCGTCGCGCCGACGGCGCGGTCCGCCGGGTTCAGCGGCGCGAGCCGGCCGGCCAGACCGGCCACCGCGTCGAGGCCCGGCAGGTAGCGGCCGCCCACCCCGACCACCTTGAACGAGCCGTGTGGGTCGGCCGCGACCGCGCCGGTGAGCCGTGCGTTGACGTAGTCCTTGGGCAGCAGCAGCCAGCGGGTTGCCGCCCAGACCTCGGGCTCGTACCGGGCCAGCCACACCGCCCGGGGCACGGGGCTGGAGGCGTCGACGGGGAGGCCCGTGGAACCGGGGCCACCGAGGCCGTCGTTGAGCTCGCGGACCTCGGCGGTGCAGCGCAGGTCTTGCCAGAGGATCGCCGGGCGCAGCGGCCGCAGGTCATCGTCGACGGCGAGATGCGTGTCGACCTGGCTGGTGATGCCGATGGCCCGCACCTCGGCGAGATCAATCTCGGCGGCGATCTCGGCGACGCCGGTGTCGACGGCGTCCACCCAGTCCTCGCCGCGCTGCTCCACGTGATCCAGTCGCGGCCGGGTCGTTCCGTAGCCCGCCGATCCGGACGCCAGCGCCGCGCCGTGCTCGTCGAAGGCGATGGCCTTCGCCGCCGTGGTACCGACGTCGACTCCCAGCCACCGGGCGCGGTGAAGCTCACTCCCGGCCATCGATCGCCCTCCGTAGACCGTCGAGAAGGGTCCGCAACGGGCGGAGGCCGGCCCGGGCCGCCCGGATGCAGGCCGAGCCGACGACCACGCCGTCGGCACCGAGTTCGATGGCGGTCCGAGCGTGCTCAGGACCGGAGATGCCGAACCCTAGGGCGATCGGGATGCGGACCCCCTGCTCCCGCAGCCGTGACAGCAGCGCCCGGTTGGTTTCGTCCACCGTCGCGCGCTCCCCGGTGCGGCCTGCGGCCGCCGCGAGCATGGCGTAACGGGCATCGGCGAGGGTTGCCGCGCACACCTGGGCCGCCGATGGCGGGTGGCCGAGGAACGGGACGACGTCCAGGGCCGCCATCGTTGCGACCTGCTGGTTCAGCGCGACCGGATCAGCGTCGGGGAGCAGGATCGCAGACGCCCCCGAGTCGCTGACCCGGGCCAGGTACCACTCGTCGAGATGCTCGCGGTAGCTCATCCACACCGTGTACGACGCTTCCGCGGCCGCGCACTCACGACCGAGCAGGGCGGCGGCCCTCCCGGTGTCGAGCCCCGCCGCGAGAGCCCGGACCATCGACTCCTCCACCTCGGGCCCGTCCAGCGGCGGGGCGACCACCGGAATGCCTGCCTCGACCACATCGACCCCATGCTCGACGTAGCAGGACACGCTGGCGACCGAGGCCGCAGGATCCCCCAGCGGGAGATAGCAGATCAACAGGGGACGGGCCGCACGCGGCCGCGGACCGATCACGACCGGTGGCCGACGGGTTCGGAACCCGGGCCCATCACGTCCGGGCGCAGTAGCGCGCGAACCGCGTGGCGCAGGGGCACGAACTCAGGGTGGCTAAGGGCCTCGTCAAGGTCCCCCTCGTGGCGCGCGAACGGGACCTTGAAGAGCTGCCGGATCCTGGCCGGCCGGCTCGACATCACCACGACCCGGTCGGCGAGCAGGAGCGCCTCGTCGATGTCGTGCGTGACCAGGATCGTCGTGGTTCCGGCGCGCCGGACAATGGCGAGCAGCTCCTCCTGTAGGTACCCCCTGGTGAGCGCGTCCAGGGCAGCGAACGGCTCGTCGAGCAGCAGCAGCTTCGGTTCCAGGGTAAGGCCGCGGGCGAGCGCTGCGCGCTGCTGCATCCCCCCGCTGAGCTGATGGGGGTACCTGCCGCCGTGCTCCGTCAGGTTCACCAGGTCGAGCGCTTCCCGGGCTCGGCGCCGCCGCTCGGTTCGGTCGAGCCCGGTCTGCTCGAGGGCGAACTCCACGTTGCCGGTCACCGACCGCCAGGGCAGTAGCCGAGGGCTTTGGAAGACGTAGGCACAGCGCAGATCGGGATCGGCGAGCTCGACGGCCCCCTCGCTGACCTGGGTGAGACCGGCAACGACGTTCAGCAGCGTCGATTTGCCGCAGCCTGATGGCCCGACTACGGCGAGCAGCTCGCCCGTCAGCACGTCGAGATCGACGTTCTCGAGCACCGGGCCGGCGGCGCGATCATACGACTTGCCCACCCCCCGGAACCGGATCTGCGCGGCCGGGGAGACCTCACTTGCCACGGAGATGCCCATCTCAGTCCCTCCGCAGATGCCGGGTCAGGCGCCGTTCGATCGGGCGGAAGGCCCCATACTCGACGAGCAGGGTCAGCGCGACCACCGACAGGCCCCACATGAAGACCGCCTTGGTGTCTAGCAGCTTGATCGCACTGCTGATCTGGAAGCCGACACCCGGTGTGCCCATGAGGTACTCCGAGAACAGCGTGATCTGCCAGGCGACACCCAGTGTCACCCGAGCGCCGGCGAGGAAGTACGGGACGACCGCGGGGAGGACCACCGAGCGCATAATCGTGGTCTCCGGCGCGTGGTAGGCACGAGCCATGTCGACGAGATCCTGGTCGATGGCCCGCGTCCCTTGAATGACGTTGAGCAGGAAAAAGGTCAGCGACCCAGCAATCGTCACGCCGACCACGGAGAGGTCGCCAGTGCCGGCGACGACCAGCGCCAACGCGATCAGGACGATCGTCGGCACGGTCTGGAGGAATACCAGCGCCACCCGGCTCAGGTCTTCGGCGACCGCGGACCGCCCGATGAGGATCCCGAGCGGCAGACCGATGACGACCACGATGCCGAACGCCGTCACCAGGTGTTGCAGGGTGGAGACCATCTCGGAGAGCCACACCCCCCGGGCTGCGGCCTCGAGGAAGGAACCCCCGACGTCGACCGGTGCCGGCAGCACGTACCCGGGGTAGAAGGGGGCGAGCAGAGCCCACAGAAGGTAGATGGCGAGCCCCGCGAGTACCACCCGTGCTGGCCGCAGCCACGGTCGCCGAGGCGCCCTGCCGACCTTCCCGGGACCTGAGCCGGGCCGGGAGTTCGCATGGGCGTCGCGGGTGCTCTCGCCGGTGGCCGCCTCGGCCGTATCATTGGTACCTGTGCTCATCTCATCCTCCCGCAGTGATCCGGAACAGCGACGCGGGATCTTGCGGCACGGTCTGGGTGAAACCGGATCGGGCCAGCAGCGGGAAGATCTTTGTCCAGGTCTCGACATCACGCCGGGTCACCCGCTTCTGTTCCTCGGTTGTCCCAGCCAGATTGAGCACCTGCGCGACCTGCTGAAGCTGCCCCTTGGGCAGCCCGCTGACCCTGCTGGACGCGTCCAGCACCGTGTCTGGTTCCCGCTGGAACGTGCTCCAGGCCGTGAGCGTCGCCTTCGTCAGCGCGTCTACGAAGCCGGGATTCGCTGCCACGAAATCGGAGCGGGCGATGAAACCACCGTTCATCACCGCGGGATCACCGAAGGCGGCTTGAAACGCGTCCTGGACGCTGAAGACCGGCCGGTAGCCCTGCGCCAGCAGGGGAGCGGTCGCGGGGGCTTCCAGGAAAGCTCCCTGGACCCGGCCGAGAGCCAACTCCTGAGCGGCGGCGTCGGTCTCGGTTAGCGCGAAGCTCTCCTCGATGGTGCGACCGGTGGTCGCCAGGACGGCCGCCTGCTCGGCGCCGAACCTGCTGCTTAGCGGCGCGATCGCGACCGGCTTGCCGGCGAGGTCCTGGATCGATCGCGCCGGCGAGCCCGGCGGGACGAGGAGCTGTGGCCCGGGGGTCCACCTGGCCATCGGAAAGAAGTAGGTGGTGTCGATCCCGTACTGCTCCTTGATGCGTGGCATGAAGGACGGCACTGTCGTGATCACGTCGAGGTCGCCCCGACCGAACGCGGGGACCTGCGTGGTCGCATCGAGTACCTCGAACCGCACCCGATAGGGCGTGCCGGCGAAGAAGCGACCGGGGTCGGACATCAGATAGTCGAAGATCGGGTGGAAGGGCACGTCGATACCGATGGTGACCGGGCGGGTCGTGGCATCGATCGGGCCTTCCGAGGTCCCCGTGTTGCCCTGGTTGGACGCGCAACTTGCGAGGGATGCGCAGACCAACAGGACCGCAGCACCGAAAGCGAACTGACGGGACAGCCGCATGGCGACGACCTCCTCTTTCGATCATCCAGCACTGATTGTCTCGCCGGGCAGGCGAGCGGCGGTGCGGGGCGGGCGGCGCGGCCCGTCGCACGGCGGACGATGATGACACCGTTCTGCGGGGACCGCGCCACATCACCCACCGAGGCACCCGGTCCGCAACCTGAGGCGGCTGCGCTCCACCAAGCGGCGATGGCGGTTGGGCCCGCGGCGGTGTCAAGCACTGCTCTTCTCCACGGGTCGACGAAGAGCCGGAACGATGGCGCGCACAAGGTCGGCAACCTCGTCGGGCCCGTGCTTCGCGGCGCTGGTCAGCGCCGTGCCCACGACTGCTCCGTCCGCGACGGACTCGGCGAGCTCGGCGACCTCCTCCGAGCTGCGAATGCCGAAGCCCACGAGCACGTAGGCGTCGCGGCCGCCGAGCGCGGCGCGGACCTCAGCCAGCCGCTCCCGAGCCTTCTCGGGATTAAAGGGTCCGCCGGTTCTCAGGTCGGCGGACTGCAGGTAGACCATAGGCTGCTCCAGCGTCGTGCTCGCGAGCAGCGCCAAGTCCTCCTCGCGGTGCAGGAACAGCAGTTGTTCGAGGCCACGAGCCCGCGCAACAGCCGCGCTTTCGAGCTGCTCGGCGAAGGAGTCTTCCGGGGTCAGCAGCGCGTCGACGCCTGCCTCCACACAGACGTCGTGGATTCGTGGGCGGCCGAGCATAGCGGCCGCGTGACCGTTGACCAGGGCGATCAGTGCGCCGTCGCCGTCGCCCCGGCCGAGCGCGGCCAACCGCAGCGCGTCGGCAGCATCCTCCACCTCTCGGGCCGCGATTACAGCCGCCTCCTGCAGGAGTGGACCGTCCATGGCCAACGGCGGATTTGGCACGGCGATCTCCATGGCGTCCGCGCCCGCTGCAAACGCGGCGCCCACGCACACCCGGCTCCCGTCTCGATCCGGCCATCCCGCCGGCAGGAAACCCACCAGGACAAGGCGACGATGTGCGCGTCCCTGACATAGCCGCTGAACCATCCGATTCACCCGCGCCCCCTAAGTGTTATAGAACTCTCCCATCTTGCGGCATCGACCGCTACCCCGAATGCGCGCCGGCGGCCCCACGTCGGTCAACACCGTTCTTGGCCCGGTGGCTGTGACCTCCAGCGGTAGTCGGCGCGGTTCTGGTAGCGCTAAGTGTCGCCAATGACGAGGGTGCTGCGGGCGATTTCGACTACGTCGCTCCTGATCACGCTCAGGTCGTTGATCTTCATGATGCGTTCGACCTGGGCGAACAGGCGGTGGATGGAGGACGCCGAGCTGCTGGCCGAGCTCGCCGCCGACGAGTATCTGCGGGCGGTGCGACCCATGATCCACGACCTGCCCGACCCGAACTGGGTCACCCACCCGCAGGTGCACGCCAACTTCGAGCGGCTCCACGAGCTGGGGCTGCGGTTCGAGGCCCTCACCCGCACCGAGCACCTGCCCGCCCTCGATGCCGCGCTGGCGGCGGTCCCGGAGCTGCCGGCAGTGATCAACCACCTGTCCAAGCCCACCTACCGGCCGGACGCCGACCCCCGCCGCCGCGGTTTCCAATTGCTCGTCAAAGCTGTGCACCGTTGGGCCATAGGGCGGAGACGTCCCGTCCGGCCCGGGGTCGAGCGACCACCAGCACCGCCACTCGTCCGGTACGCCGTCCGTGGTCACCCGAACCTCGTCGCGGATGTCGTAACAGGTCACGGAGCCACGCCCGGCGAGGGGATGGGCCGCCGACAGCATCACCATCCGCGGCTCGTGGGCCAACTCCACGGCGCGCAGACGATCGAGCTGGATCGGTCCGCGAACGATCCCGGCGTCCACCTCGCCGTTGAGGACCGACCGCAGCTGGTGGGCGTAGTCGAGGTGGACCAGCTCAACGGGATGGCCGGGGGCACGACGGTCAAAGGCAGCGACCAGGTGGGGAGTGAGCTCGCCTGCACCCATCGTGACGAACCCGAGCCGTAGCACACCGGTCTCGCGGCGCCGATGCCGTCCGACCGCCTCGACCAGCAGCCCGGCCGCACGCAGGACGGCGCGGGCGTGTTCGGCCACCTCGACGCCGATCTCGGTCGGGCGAGCACCGCGGGAGGTGCGGTCGAGCAGGCGAACCGCCATCTCGTCCTCCAGCTTGCGGATCTGTTCACTCAGGGCTGTCGTCGACAGGTGGAGGCTGGCCGCGGCGCGTCCGAAGTGGCCGTATTCGACCACCGCCAGGAAATAGCGGAGGCGACGGGTATTCACATCCATGTGATCTCCGGCTACGGGGTGGGTTCGGGCTCCCAGTGTCGTTCACATGGCAGGAAAGCCACCCAGTCGGCACCGAGCAGGATGAGCGCGGCGGCGAAGCCGACGAGCAGCTGCGAGTACCGGGGGTCGACGTAGTACTCGCCGAAGATCGGGCGGATACGGCTGAGTAGCCTCCTGAGCTGCGGATGGTGGTCGCGCGGGGGAGGTCGCGGTTGGCGGCGCAAGTGTTTGCGGACGAGGAGCTGGAGCGGCTGCGGGGGTTCCCGGAGATCGGCCGGGAGGAGTTGTTCCGGTTCTTCACGCTGGCGCCGGCGGATGTCGCGTTCGTCGACCCGGGCCGGGGCCGCGGACCGGCGGACCGGTTGGGTCTGTCGGTGGCGTTGTGCACGCTGCCGTGGCTGGGGTTCGTGCCCGACGACGTCGCCGCCGCGCCGCCGGTGGCGGTGGCCCGGCTGGCTGCCCAGATCGGAGTCGATCCGGGCGTGCTGCGGCACTACGGCCGGCGGGCAAAGACCCGCACTGAGCATCTACGCCTGGTGGCGCAGTACCGCGGCTGGCGGGTGCCGACGTCGCTGGAGTTCAAGGAGTTCGACGAGTTCCTGTTGGCGCGGGCGATGGAGCACGACTCGCCGACGTTGTTGTTCCGGCTGGCCTGTGAGTACTTGATCTCGGTGCAGGTGATCCGGCCGGGCCCGGTGACCGTGCTGGAGCGGGTCGCGTACGCCCGCGCAGAGGCCCAGCGCGAGACCTACGACCGGCTCGCGCACGAGTTCACGCAGCAGCGCTGTGCCGGGCTCGACGGGCTGCTGGTCGGCTCACGGCGGATCAGCCGGCTACGGACGACGCGCCCAGCCGGTCGCGGTCAAGCCCGAGATGCGCGGAGTCGGCAGCCACTCGACCGGCCCGCCACCCGGCCCCGTCGTTGATCGAGAACGATCGCTGCACGACGTCCGGGAAGATAGCGGCGAAGGTGTCCTCGACGGCCGAGGCTCGGTCGGCCAGCACGGGCAGCAGTCGCGGGTCGTCGATCTCGTGTGATGCCGCGTAGGCGGCCTCGCGTAGGCGTTCGCCGATCCGGGCGGCGTAGGCGATCAGGAACGACTGCCGGAACGACTTGGACCGTGCGCGGCCCCCGGCCGTGGTCGCACGGCCCTCGGTCAGCATCGCCCGGTTGGCCTGCACCAGCAACGAGGTCACCAGCAGCTCGACCACCTCGAGGTCGGTGTCGTGGCCGACCACGGTCACGAACCCCAGGTCCTCGTAGCTGATCGCCTTGCACCGGTTCGCGTCGGCGACCGCGCTGACCAGCAGGGACTTGGCCCGCACGTAGGGGCTGTCGAGCCACAGTCGTACCGCAGTTGCGGTCTGGGCCGGCGACTCGTCCGCGTCGACGACCGCCTGGGCGAGGGCGTGACGGTTCATCAGCTGCTGGGCCTTCGCTGAGAGCGCCTCGGCCTCGTCGCTGAAGGCGGTGGACTCGGCCTTGGCCAGCAGGCCACGCACCCGGGCCAGCACCTTGGGGCCGACACTCGAGCGACCGTCGAGTTGCGCGGCCGCGCGGGTCGCTTCCCGGCTGCCTGGTGGCGCCACGATCGGGGGCAGCGCGGGCATCCGGTGCAACACGGCGAGCAGCCCGATCGCCTCGGTCACCGTGTCGGCGCGGGCCAGACCGTGGCGTTCGGCCCAACTGGTCACCGCGGGCCCGCCCGTACACCGTCTCGCGGCGGTGCCCGCGCGCTCGAGCGACTCGCGCCACCGCGGGTGCAACGACGTGGAGCCGTACTGGCTCACCTGCGCGGCGACGATGTCAGTCAGCAGATCCTGTGACCGTGCAGTGACCGTGCGCCGGGCGTGCTCGACCAGGTCGAGCGGCAGCCAGCCGTGCGCCCAGAGCGCCTCGACGGCGCGGCGCATCGCGAGTTCGATCCCGCGGTCAACACGGCCGGGCTGCGCCGAGGCTGCCCGCAGCCGCGACACGCAGGCGGTCAACGCCTCCCCGTCGCCGTGGGCGTAGCTGCACGCGGCGGCTGCGACGCAGTCCGCGACCACCTCGGCCGTCAGCGGCGGCGGCCCCGGCGCCTCGCCGAAGAGGCTGCCACCGGACAGGCCACCGCTGCCGAACGGGCCACCACCGTTGTCGAACGGGCTGCCGGGGTCGAACGGGCTGCCGCCGGGAGGAGACGTCGGGCCCTTCGCGCGACCACGGGCTCGCTTCTTCGCCGCCCGCCGTTCGCGGTTCTTGATACCCATCGACCACACCCCTGGATCTGAACGTCGCGCTGCCGCGGCCAGTGTGGCCCAACGATCCGACAGGTCCCCGGCACACCTACTCGGCGTGTCGCGAAGGGGGTGGTGTGGCAGGCCAGCCACCTGGCGGTTCACGCCGACGTTTTCGACGCGCCGCTACCAGGGGTGGCCGTAGCATCGAAGAATTTCCGGCGGATATGCGCTGAGCAGCAGCGATGCGTCATGTCGACGGTCAGCGCGTCGACATGCGGGTGACGAGTTCCTCGGCGCTGGGTGTCCAGGTGGGGCGGTGGGCGTCGATGTCGTCGAGGCGCCGGTGGGTGCCCTCCTTGGAGGGCTTGAGGTAGCGCTGGAGCGCTGCCATCAAGGAAGAGGCAGCGCAGGTACTCGTCGAGCAGATCGCCGAGGAGATGACCGCGGAGATCTTCCGCCTGCGGTAGCGATGCCACGCCCGGCGCAGCAGCGGGCCCCCGCCATTCACTAGATCGGGTCAGCGCACCGATCAACTCCCGGCGTGTCGACCCTTGTCGTTTCAGAAAATGGGCCAGGATGGTCGCCATGGCCAAGCGGACAGCCGCACACGGAGTTGGGCGGCCCTCGAAGGGCCCCCGCGACGTCATCGTGACCAGGGTGCCCACCGGCGACAGCGCCGAACTGCGCGAGCTCGCCGAAGGACGCGACTGGTCGTTCTCCGAGACCGCCGCCGCGCTGATCCGGATTGGCCTCGCCCACCGCGAGGAGCTGCCAGCCGGCAGCCAGGCCGAAACCCAGGAGGCGCTGCCGCTGATCAAGGCCTCATAACAAGAACGAGGCGACCCCTGGCCGGGGGCCGCCCCGCTTCGTTCTTGCGTCACTCGAACCAGCACCCGAGCTGACGCCGGTGCCTCGGCGAACCGAGGCGAATTCCCCAACCTGTCGAGAAGGGGCGCTTTCGCGTGTCCAGGCTACAGCCTGGGCCGGATGAGGCGCGAGCACGACACGGGGCGATCTTCGCCAGCCCGGACACGGGCACAGCCCCGCAGTCGGGGGTGGGCTGGTGCCTGCCCTGCTACGAGCATGGTGCGTTCACGCTCGAATCCGGCCCCAACACCTCCACCTGCGTCATCCACGGCGAGCTGCTCGCCGGCGAGGCACCGTCCCCGGACGCCTTCGGCCGGCGAGCGCCCACACAGCGCCGACGCACGCCCCGCGGAGCCGCCTTCCGCGGCGAATCCGGGCCCTCGAGCGGTCCAGGCCGCGCACCCCGGCCCCGTGCGCGTGCCCGGGCGTTGGCGCGCGGCCGCGCCCGCGCGCGCCGCCGTGTGTGCGACGGCGACTTCGGACCACACCCGGGATGGCGACAGTTCATCGAACCCACCCACCGCGTCCTGACAGCGCAGCCAGAAGCCCTGCGCTACCTGGAACGACGCGTCGACGACGAGGAATGGCGCTCGGACAAGCGCCGCAGCTGGTCGCTGATCCTGCGCCAGCTGGTCCTGCACATGGACTGGGAGACCGGCCTAATCACCGGGCTCACCGCCGAGCGGCTCGGTGACGCAGGCCGCCGCGCCACGCGCACGGTGTCCCGGGTTCTGGCCTGGGCGCGCGAGGCCGGAGTCCTGGTGGTGGTCGAGTGCGGCGCATCGGCCGAGTTCCTCGGAACCGAGACTGGTCGCACCCCCACCTACGCGCTGGTCACCACCGAAACCGACCCCGCGGCAACCCGACCTTCGACGCCTGTGGATGAAAGTGGCGACCTCCCCAAATCTCTCGTTGGCATTAAGCCCTTGCAGGGCGACACACGGCCCGCAACCCCAGAAACCCGATCCTGGCCAGCCTTCGCCGTCCCCGACAGTCCTTCCACCAGAAACTCAGCAACCCTCACCTTGCTCAAACGACTCGGCCTAGGAGGCCGAAGGAATGGCAAGATCGCGATCTGGCGGGTCCGGGCCCTGTTGAAGCCCTGGTGGGACGAAGGGGCGTGCATCGCCGCGCTCTTGCACGCCGCCGAGTTCCACCCGGACCGGCCGGGGGTCTCCCGCGGCGACGTGGCCCGCGGCGCCAGCGACCCGATCGGGGTCCTTGGATCTCGGCTCCGCCCGTGGCGCGGCCGGCTCGACCGGCTTCCCGCGCACGTCACCGGTCACCGGATGCAGATAACCTCTCCCCCGCCGCCGATCGACCCGCGCGCAGAGCGAGCGGTTCCGGCCGTTCGCGCGGACGCCCAGGCGGCTCTGCAGGGGCACCTGGCCGAGCTCAGAGAGCGCCGGCAGCTGCGAGCCGCGCGCTCGGGTGAGTTCGGAGTCGGCCTGCCCGTGCCGGTACGGACAGGAGCCCCCGGCGCTCGCTCGAGGCGACGGTGAAGACGCCGAGGGCTGCGGGAGTGGGCGTAGGTAGTAGCGCCGGCCAGCCGGGCGCGACGACCCGCCCCACACGGGGGCCTGCGGAGACTCCTGAACAAGACACGGATGAACAGGCCAGGTGTCATGCGGCAGTGGTGGTGGTGGCCCCGGGGAGGAACCTTCCTTCCCTGCGCCGGGAGCTGCGCTCGATCTGCCGCCCGGCCCGTAGACACCCCGCTGCGCGACCTGGACGTCGGACGGCCGCCTACGAACAACTGTTCGGACGAGCGTGTGTTGCTACCGATGGGACGGCGATCGGCTGACTCCGGGCGAGGGCCGGGACAGGGAGCGAGGCGGCCCCTGGCCGGGGGCCGCCTCGTCTGGACCTCACGTCGCCCGGTCCAGCAACCGGATCGACGCCGGTGCCCCGGCGAACCGGAGCGGTTCCCCAACCTGTCGAGAAGGGGCGCTTTCGCGAGCCAAGTGTACAACGGCTCGGCCTGCCGACACGACATCGAGTGCGGCGACACGCACAAACCAGAGCAAGGGGGCGCTACCCCGCTACCCTCGGCCCACCCCCCACGGACTCAGGCGTGGGATCAGTGGGTGAGCCAGCCCAGGTGGAAACGGCGTTTCCACCCTGGGCCTCCAGGTCGGCCGCCGGGCCCCGCAGGTCGCGCCCGATCGGCACCTCGCACCGGTGCGGAGCGCCTCCCCCGGCAGTACGGCGGGCTCTGGCAGGATGCACGTCGATCCGAAGTACCACCCGCCGGGTGGGAAGCAGACGGAGGGAGTTCTCCATGGCGCGCGTCCATGTCATCGCCAATCAGAAGGGCGGAGTCGGCAAGACCACCGTCACCGTGAATCTCGCGGCCGTGGTCGCCGACACGCTCGGCGGCACCGCCGACACTCCCCCGGTTCTCGGTGTCTCCACCGACCCGCAGGCCTCGATGCTGGAGTGGGCGAACCGAGTCGGGGACGCCCTCCCGTTCGACTTCGAGCAGTGCCACGACAACCCCGCCCTGCTCGGTAAGCTGCGCGAGATCCAGCAGTACTCGCACATCTTCGTCGACACCCCGGGCAGCCTCGAGGACGAGTCGATCCTGCAGACCGTGCTCACCCAAGCCGACGATGTCATCGTCCCGCTCGAGCCCGAGCCGATGTCCTTCTCCCCCGCTACCCGCTCGATCCAACGCGTCATCCAGCCGGCCGGAGTGCCGTGGCGGGTACTGCTCAACAACTGGGACCCGCGCGACGGGGAGGGGGACCTCAACCAGACCCGCGAGTACGTCGAGGCCCGCGGCTGGCCCTGCTTCCACACCGTGATCCGGCACTACAAGCTCCATACCCGCGCCTCCGCCGAGGGCGTCACCGTCGTGCAGTACGCCAAGAACCGGGTCGCCCTCGAAGCCCGCCAGGACTTCTTCAAACTTGCGCTCGAGGTGCTCGGCAGCTCCGGTGGTGGGTCCCCCCGTCACGCCAGCCCGAACAGCGACGGTGGAAACGGCGTTTCCACCACCGGGCGGGGCTGAGCCGTGGGCAAGCGCGTGAACCTCGCCGAGCTGGCGCACGAGGCGACCCCCGACACCTACTCCCATCCCCCGCGGGCGGTTCCCACCCGAGCCCCTGCACCGGGCAGCAGCGCGGACTCCGCGCCGCTGCCGGTGCACGAGGTAGCGGTGAACCCGCTGAACCGACGCAGCGACACCGACAGCTCCGGCGAGGAGTTCGAGCAGCTCGTCACCACCATCCGCACGCACGGCGTACTGCAGCCCATCATCGTCTGCTCCACCGACGCATTCCTGAACCGCTACCCCGACCACAAGCCCGCCCTGGACGGCTCGCGGTGGGTCGCGCTGATCGGGAACCGCAGACTGCAGGCAGCCGCAGAGGCAGGTCTCAAGCGGGTACCGGCACTAATCAACGACGACCGGGTCTCCAGCATGTACGAAGTGATGCTGGTCGAGAACAGCCACCGCCGCGACCTCGGACCGCTGCACGAGGCCGAGGCAATGCAGCAGGTCCTCGACGACGACGGTTGCTCTCGCCGCGAGCTCGCCGGCCGGATCGGGCGCACCCACACCTACGTCAACCAGCGCCTGTCGCTGCTCGGTCTAATTCCCCCGCTCCGGGAGGCTTTCGAGGCCGGACTGTTGAAGCTCGAGTCCGCGCGAGAGTTCGGCGCCTTACCCGAGGCAGAACAGGCGCAGATCGTGGACGCTGGCCTTCCCTACCGGCGGACCCCGCGGTCAACTGGAAACGCCGTTTCCACCCCAAGCCGACGCACGATCACCGCCTCGAGCCCAGCCAAGACCGCGGAGTCGATCCGACGGCTGTTTAGCGTTGAGGAGCGCATCGAGCTGGTGCGGCTTCTCTCCGAGGACAACCCACAGGATTGACGCCAGTCATCAGCTCCCGGCCACAGCAATCCCAGGTGGAGGCGTAAAAGGCTCTTCCACCGCCGGGCATCGCGGGGAAGGAGCGTGCGTGCGCAGCGGCAGAGAGCGCGAGGCGGTGGGTGGGGGGAGGGGGCCAGGTGAGGTGTAGCCG
>JAKDNL010000735.1 GCA_030451825.1 Pseudonocardia sp.
CGCCCGCCCGACCCGGACCGCGCCGCGGATCATCGCCTCCACGTCCGGGGCCCGTTCGGCCTGGTAGCTCGCCAGAAGGACCTCCTCCGACGCCGGGCCACCGAGCGCTGGGCCGCCGAGCACCGGGCCATCGAGCGCTGGGCCATCGAGCGCTGGGCCATCGAGCACCGCGGCAAGCTTCCAGGCCACGTTGTGCGCGTCCCGCAGACCGGCCCCGAGCCCGTGCCCGATGAACGGCGGACTCAGGTGCGCGGCGTCGCCGAGCAGCAGCACCCGCCCGTCCCGCCAGCGGTCCGCGAGCCGCGCGGCGAACGTGTACTCGGCGGCGCGCAGCACCTCGACGTCCGCGGTGCCGGTCCACCGGGCGGTGAGCTCGGGGATCCGCTCGGCCAGGTCGGCGGCGTCCTCGCCGGGACGCATCCGCCACTCCCAGCGGTAGCGGTCACCGGGCAACGGCAGGAACGTGGCGGCGCGGGCCGGGTCGCAGACCTGATCCACCCCGCCCCAGCTCGGCAGCGGCTCCGACGACCGGACGTCGAGCACGAACCAGCGCTCGGTGAACCCGAGGTCCCGCATCCGGGCGCCGATCACGTCCCGGACCGTGCTGCGCGCACCGTCGCAGCCCAGCACGGCCGACGCGGTGATCGCCGGCCCGGCACCGGACGCAGCCCGCAGACGGACCAGCAGCCCGTCCGGACGCCGCTCCAGGTCGACGACCTCGACGCCCTCGCGCATCGTGATCCGCGGCTCGGCGGCCACCCGGGAACGCAGCAGTTCCTCCAGCGCCGGCTGGTCGAACAGGTTCGACTCCGGCCAGCCGTGCTCACCCGCGGGCGAGCGCCGGAACTCCGCGAACGGTCGCAGGCGCGCGTCGAGCAGGCGCAGGCCCGCGGCCGGGCGGCTGATCGCGGCGAACCCGTCGGCGACGCCCGCGGCCTGCAGGATCCGCACCGACTCGTCGTCCAGGTGCACCGCGCGCGGCAGCGGGTGCACCCCGTCGCGGCGCTCGACGACCGTCACCTCGACGCCGACACGCGCGAGCAGCAGCGCCGCGACCAGACCGGTCGGGCCGGCCCCGACGACGAGGACCGGACCGGGAGCGGGCACCCCGCAAGCCAACCAGAACCGGGCCCGCCGGTGGCGGTAGCGTCCGCGCGGTGACCGCTCTGCCCGACGACCTGGCCCGGGCCCTGGATGACGCGCTGGACCGCGTCCCGGCGTCCCGGCTGGCCCCGGTCGTCGAGCGGCTGATCGGCGACTACCGCGGCGGTGTGGCGACCGTGTCGAGCAGGCAGGGGCCCATCCTGCGCACCGACGACGACGCGGCCGCCTACGCCGCCTACCGGATGCCGGCCACCTACGCCGCCGTGCACGACGGGCTCTCCCGCGCCGCCGAGGTCGTCGGCCGCCTCGCGCCGCGCACCCTCCTCGACGTCGGCGGCGGGACGGGAGCGGCGGTGTGGGCCGCTTCCCGGCTCTGGCCCTCGCTCCGGGCGGCGACCGTGCTGGAGGGATCCGAGCCGGTGATCGCCCTGGGCCGGCGCCTGGCCACCGGTGCGGACGACGCGGCGGTGCGCGCCGCGCGGTGGGAACGGACGCAGCTCGGCGCGGCCACCACCCTGCCCGAGGCCGATCTGATCACCGTGTCCTATGTGCTCGGTGAGCTGCCCGAGCCGGTCCGCGAGACGCTGGTCGACGAGGCCGCGGCCCGGGCGTCGACGGTGGCGGTGTTCGAGCCCGGCACCCCGGCCGGCTACCGGCGGATCCTCGCCGTGCGCGAACGGCTGATCGCGGCCGGGATGGGCGTCGCCGCGCCCTGCCCGCACGACGGCGCCTGCCCGATCACCGGCGACGACTGGTGCCACTTCGCGGCCCGGGTCGACCGGACGTCGCGACACCGCAGCCTCAAGGGCGGCACGCTCTCCCACGAGGACGAGAAGTTCGCCTACGTCGTCGCGACCCGCGCTCCGGGGCAGCACGCGGACAACCGCGTCCTGCGACACCCGTTGCAGCGCAAGGGTCTGGTCACGCTGCGACTGTGCACCGGGGACGGCGCGATCGCCGACCGGCCAGTGCCCCGGAGCCGCCGGGAGCACTACCGCGCCGCGCGGGACACCGGGTGGGGCGACGCCTGGCCACCACCGTAGATCGTGACGCTCGGCACATCGCGTAACACCGGTGGGGCAACGGACGACTCCCGGACGCGACGGCCATCCGGTGGGCCGCGAACGCCACACCTGCAGAACGAGCACCATCATGAACGACTTCGTCACCGGCGCACCGGCCGACCGCCTTCCGATCCTGGTCAGGACCCCTTCGGGCTATCGAGTCCATGATCCGGCGCTCGTCGCCGGAACCCATTACGTGATCGACGAGCGGGGCGATCTCGTCTACACCGGGCTGCCGGCCGGCAGCATCGTCGCGAGCGTCGTCCTCGGCTCGGCCGCGGTCGGGATCTGGGTCGGCGACAACAGCTGGGCGTGGTCGGCGCTGACCTTCCTGCTCGCGCTGCCGACCGGGTTCGCGCTGGCCGCGGCACTGCTCGGGCTGATCCACACGACCACCAGCCCGGGCCGACGCTACCGGGCACTGTACGGGCACGGGCGGTTCGCGATCGACGTGACCGACCGTACGTCGACGGCCTGGACACTGTGCCGCCGTGCCGAGCGCCTCGCCGCGACC
This sequence comes from Pseudonocardia sp., assembly GCA_030451825.1. Classification (GTDB taxonomy): domain Bacteria; phylum Actinomycetota; class Actinomycetes; order Mycobacteriales; family Pseudonocardiaceae; genus Pseudonocardia. Next base: position 2,683 of record JAKDNL010000735.1, read on the forward strand.
CCGTCCTGGGTGTCCGGCCGGATCGATCCGGCCCGGACGCTCGGGGGGCTGCTGTGGTCCGCGGTCGCCGAGGAGCAAGCGTGGGCCGCGGACTCGTTGAACCGCCTCGTCGAGCCGGCGACCGGTCCGGACCTGCAGAGCGTCTGACCCGGTCGTGGGGGGGGGGGTTTGGGGCATGCACTGCGACAGGCTCAAGCTGAACGGAGGAAGATCGTGGTTGCCCCAC
>JAKDNL010000736.1 GCA_030451825.1 Pseudonocardia sp.
CCGCCGGCCACACAACGACAAGAGCGGACACCCCCAACCCGGGTGCCCGCCCTCCATGACGGGTGGATACAGCAGTTCCGTAGCTCGTCCGCTCCGGCGGGGTATGGATGAGCGCAGCCCGCAGGCTCTAAGCTGATCGCGTGCACTGGCTGTTCTGACGGGCCCCTTTCGGCGCCCTCGGTTTGCGGGCCGGAGCACCGATGGCCGGTGACCTCTTGTCGGCGCCCTGCCGGGCGAGTCCCTCGGGACTGGGTCACCGGCCATCACCGGCTACCCCTCGGGCTCGTCCTCCTCGGGCTCGTCCTGCGCTGGCTCCTGCTCACCGGCCTGCGGTGTGGTTGCGCCGACCAGTTGTGCGCAATGCTCGGCTTCTGCCGTGGTGAGCGCTCGCACGCCGCCCGGGGCCTCCGGGTCGACGATGAGCCATCCGGGCTCGGCGGGCGTGGGCTCGTTCACGTGTGCCATCTCCTCGAGCCGGGCCGTGTGTGCGGCGTCCGCGCCGCTGGAGAACCAGCCGTCTTCGTCGTGGTCGTGGGTTCTGTCGGTCATGATCGGCCCCTCCGTCGGACGGCCTCGGTGGTTGACCGTCCGCGTGCGTCGTCGTCAGCCGGGGGAGGCCCGGGGGGTCAGGCGGTCGCCCTCACCCCCGGGCGGCTCCGCTACGCCCGGCTCTTGCGGGCGGCCCGGTAGACCGTCCATACCGCCAGGGGAGTGCCTTCGATCGCCCTCGGCGCGCCGCGGTGCCAGAACCGGACCCGGACCCGGACCCACCGCCACCCGGTGACGGCCCAGGCAGCGCGTCCCACGGCCGGCCACGGCGCCGCGCGGAACTCGGCCTTCTCGGCCTCGGTCATGGCGCGGTCGGTGACTGTCGCCTCGGGCTTCTCGTGCGCGTTCCGCTGGATGAACATGGCTCTCCTTCGGTTTGCAGGCCGGTCGCGCCGGGGGCTTGTCGTTCCCTCGGGCTATCTATGATTCTACAGTGCTGGGTGTTGGCGAGTCAACGCCGATCTGCTTCTGATGGCTAGTTGTTGATGACCTGGGATTTCGTACGTCTACCCCCGGGCGCGGCAGGCACTGCCCGTACTAGTTGCTCGCCGCCCTCTGTGGGTCGTAGGCGCCGTGGTGTAGCGATGGGGCGCTGAATAGCTCGGCTCGGCTGTGGCAGCTGTGCTGGCGTGCGCTCGCGTCGATGGCGTCGCGGTCCTTCTTGGGCACGGTGTCGGCTGGCTCTCCGCGTCCGCTGGCTCCGTCGTGGTTGCGGGTGCTGAATAGGCTCATCGGGCGCTCCTGCGGGCGCGGCGGTGGGCTGCTTCGATGTCGGCGCCGACGCCGGTCCAGGTCCATTCGCCGTCGCGGTTGGCGCGCCGCGCGGCGGCGTAGACCTTGCGCAGCCACGTCGGCGGTAGCTCGGTGAGCGATTGGCCGTCGCCGGTGAGGTTGCTGCGCAGGATCGCGCAGAGCGCTCCTCGGTCCCCGGGAGCGCCGAGGCCGGGGAACCACAGCAGCGCGTACTCGGGGGTGATGTCGAGTCGGTCGCGCAACAGGATTCCGCGCTGGGCGGGCAGCTCTGCCCCTGCCAGCCAGGGCCGTGCCATGTGTACCTGTCCCGGGGTGAATCCCTGGTCCGTCGTGCCCATCCTGACCACCTTCTTTGTCCTCTGCACTCGGTGCTGTGGGGCCTCGCCTGCCAGCCGGGGCGGATGTCCTCGGTGGGCACCCGCCCCGGCTGGCTCGCTCAGGCGGCCTCGGCTGCGTCCGGGCCCTCGCCCTGGTTCTCGTCGTCCTGGGTCTCGTCGTCCTGGCCCTGGTCGTCGGCGGCCTCCAGCTCGGCCAGGATGTGGGTGGCCTCGCGGTGGACGATCTCGGCGGCGGCGGTGATCACGTCGGTGTCGCCTCCGCTCCACCCGGCCACGTAGGGGGCGGAAAACTTGACGCTGTCGAGGCCGTGGGCGGTGGTGACGACGTAGGCGATCGAGTCGGCTTCGGTCTCGCGCTGCGCGCGGCTGATCGTCCGCTCGTCGTGGCGGGCGCGGATGTGGCCGAGCTCGTGGGCGAGGATGTAGGCGGCCTGGGCGTCGTCGACGTCGGGGCGTACGGACACGACGCCGGTGGTGTAGTTGGTCCAGCCCTGGGTTTCGCCGTCCTCGGTGTTGCGCTCGATGGTGTAGCCCTCGGCGGCCACCAGAGCGGCCAGGCGCTCGAAGAGTCCGGCGGAGTCGTCGCCGGTGAGCGCGTCCGGTTCGGCCGGCTCGGGCAGGTCCTCGCCGTCCGTCTGCCCGATGTCGAACACGTGCACGATCTTGCAGCCGCGAACGACCTTCTTGGGCTGGCCGTCTCCGTCGTAGCCTGCGGGGCCGATCTTGGCGGCCTCCTCGTCGCCGAGCTTGCGAGGCAACGGGGCCAGGATCTTGTACCCCTTCTCGCCCTTGCGTACCCGGCGGCCCACGTCGCCCCAGGTGCGCAGCCCGGCCACGCGGGTGATCGTGACCTCGCGCTCCTCGGCCTGCAGGAGCAGAAGCATGGTGTTGCGGAAGCTGTAGCGGTGGAACCGGGCGGCGGTGCGCAGCATCGCGGTCCACTGCTCGTCCCCGGTCAGTTCGGCGATCGCGCCGTTGAGCTTGTCGGTCAGCTCGGCGACCTTGGCCGCGCGCTGCTCGGGGGTCTGGCGCGGACGGGCGCTGCGGGCGGTGGCGGTCACGGTCATCTGTACTCCCTGGATGGTGCGGGCCGGTCGTTCCGCGGGCTTGTCGTTCCCTCGGTGTATCTATGATTCTACAGTTTCCCAGAGGGGTGAGTCAAGGTCCGCAGCGCGATAAAGTGCCTTTGACCTGCAGTTTTGGCCCCCCTCTCCGAAGCGAGGCCGGGTCCAGGGCAGCGCCCTGGCCCCCCGGGAGGG
>JAKDNL010000737.1 GCA_030451825.1 Pseudonocardia sp.
GCTGAGGTCGGTGATCAGCTTCTCCATGAGCTCGCGGCCACGTTGCCGGTCCTCGTGGCGATAGGCGGCGATCATGCGCTGGTAGACACCCCAGGTCGCCTCGACCTCGACGTGAGCGTCATCAACGAACAGCGCGCGTAGCCTGTCGCTCTGCTTGTCGGTGAGCAGGTCCGCGCCGGTGTGCAGCGTGCGCCGCGACTTGTAGAGCGGGTCGTCCCTGAACCCACGGTGCCCGTGGATCGCGAGTTGGACCCGGCGCCGGCACCTGTCGAGGGCGTCACCGGCCAGGCGCACGACGTGGAAGGGATCCATCACCGTGACCGCGTCCGGGATCTCCTCTGCAGCGGCGGTCTTGAACCCGGTGAAGCCGTCCATCGCGACCACCTCGACCGCGTCACGGAAGGCGTCGTCGCGGTCGGCGAGCCAGGTCTTGAACGCCGCCTTCGACCGGCCCTCGACCATGTCCAGCAGCCTTGCTGGGCCGGCGCCATCGCGGACCGGGGTGAGGTCGATGATCACGGTGACGTACTTGTCGCCACGCCTGGTGTGGCGCCAGACGTGCTCATCGACGCCAATGACCTTCACGCCCTCGAACCGCGTGGGGTCGTTGATCAGCAGCCGCTTGCCTTCGGCCAGGACCGCGTTGTTGGCGGTGTCCCACGCGACCCCGAGTCCCTCGGCGACACGGGCGACGGTGAGGTGTGCGACCACGATCCCTTCCAGCGCCCACCGCAGCCCGGTGCGCGAGAGCTTCGCGCGTGGCTCCGCCGCGGCGCTGGTGTCTTGGCGCCACACGTGTCCGCAGTCGGCACAGCGGTAGCGGCGCACTACAACTTCCAGCACGGTCGGTCGCCAGCCCAGCGGCTCGTGGGCCAACCGCCGGATCACGGTGTCACGAGCAGCGCCTTCGCTGCCGCACCGTCGGCACCACTGATCTGGTTCCACCACGCGGCACGCGAGGACCGCACGATCCGGTTCAAGTCGTTGCCCGGTCACGCTCAGACCGAGGCCGTCGAGTCGAGCGAAGGCGGTCAGGTCAGGGCGGCCGAAGCCGGCCGGCGGGGTAGCGTCGGACACGTCGAGGTCTTTCGGATGGATGGCGTAGGAACCTCCATCGTCGGGAGACCTCGACGTCTATCTGCGGACCGACGCGCCCGGCCGACCTACACCGTCATCTGGGAAGACCCCTGAAACGTCTTCGACGACGACGGGACCGGCTAGGAGGAGGGCGCGGTGAGCTAAAAGAATGGAGCTTGCTCGGCTTCGACGCCGCCGCAAGCTCCGGTGAAACGGTCGGTACTGGTCGGTCGTCGTCGGTCACCACCGGATGGCGGCGCCCCCCACTCTCGGCGTTTGCGCAGGTCAGCGGCTCGTTCGCCCAGTGGGCGCATCAAGCGATAGACGCAAAGCCGACGTGATTAGGTCGTCGGTTCGATTCCGACAGGCGGCTCTGGCGAACAGCCCCTGATGGGATGAAGGAGCGGGGCCTCCGCTCCTCGTGACTCCCGGCTCATGCTCGGGGTGCTCACGCCAACGACTCGAGGAGGCCCCTGTGAGTGGAGCATACGAGGGAAGGCAGATCGTCGGGATGGATCTGCACCGGCGCCGGTCGGTGCTGGTGCGGATGACCGAGACCGGGGAGCACTTGGAGACGGTGCGGATCTCCAACGACCCGGAGTACCTGGCGCAGGTGATGTCCCGCGCCGGCGAGGCGCCCGAGGTGGTGCTGGAAGCGACGTACGGGTGGTACTGGGCCGCGGACGCCCTGGCCGAGCTGGGCGCGAACGTGCACCTGGCGCACCCGCTGGGGGTGAAGATGTTCTCCTATCGGCGGGTGAAGAACGACGAACGCGACGCCGCGGATCTTGCTGATCTGCTGCGGATGGGACGGTTGCCCGAGGCGTGGATCGCGCCGCCGGCGACCCGTGAGCTGCGTGGCTGGGTGCGGCACCGGGCGAAGCTGGTCGGGTTGCGCTCGAGCCTGAAATGCCAGGTCCACGGCGTCCTCGCCGGTGCCGGCGTGCAGGTGCCGATGACCGATCTGTTCGGTGTGGGTGGGCAGCAACTACTCGCCACCGCGAGGTTGGCGACCGAGTCGCGGTCCCGCGTGGACTCCGTGCTGCGGTTGATCACCGGGCTGGACTTCGAGATCGAGCTGTTCACCAAGCTCGTCGCCGGCCGGCTGCGCACCGATCCCGGCTACGTCGCGATCCAGGCGATCCCCGGTGTCGGGCCGATCCTGGCCGCGGTGTTCGTCGCCGAGATCGGCGACATCACCCGGTTCGACAAACCCGGGCAGCTGGCCAGCTGGGCCGGGCTGACCCCCAAGCACCACGAGTCCGACACCACCGTCCATCGTGGACGGATCACCAAGCAGGGCTCCCGGCTGGTCCGGTGGGCCGCGGTCGAGGCCGTGCAACGCGTTGCCTCGCATACCCGCCTGGGGCAGATCCGCGACCAGGTCGCTGAGCGGCGCGGCGCCAACATCGGGAAGGTCGCCGCCGCCCGGGAGCTGATCGAACTGGTCTTCTACGGGCTGCGCGACGGGCACATCCGCTGCCTGTCGGCCCGTACGGCGCCCGCGTGAGCGGGCCCACAGACGTGGTGGGCGCGGGTCGTGCAGGTCATGACCCCCGGTGCACACGGCGTGGTCGCCCCTTCTGATTGACCTCGCCCACCACGGATCTTGTCGCAGCACTCCATGCCGCCCCGCGCGGCGAAGGGATGACCGACAGCCCCCACGGGGCCTGTCCACCAGCCGGGACCCCGGCGCTGGAGCTACGCACTCGACCCCCACTACCCGAGCACACCGGAGCAGCCGATCAACCTCTCCCCGCCCTGAACAGCATGCGCCGCACGGCGTCGACGTCAAGGACCTCCGGCCGCTGACGCGGTCGAC
>JAKDNL010000738.1 GCA_030451825.1 Pseudonocardia sp.
GTCCGGGATCCCGTGGCAGATCACCTCGTTGAGGCTGGTGCAGCAGGACTTCGGGAAGCCGCGGTAGCCCAGCGTGGACGGGTAGACGTCGTGGTCGACGAAGAACTCGTGCACCACGCGGTCGACGTCGTCGGTGCTCACGCCCGGTTTCACCGCCTCGCCGGCGGCGACCAGCGCCTGCGCCGCGATCCTGCCGGCGTGCCGCATCGCCTCGATAACCTCGGGGCTCTGCACGTCGGACGCGCGGCTGCGGGCCGGGGCCTTCTTCCCCACGTACTCCGGGCGCGGGATGTGCGCCGGGACCTCGCGAAGGGGGGTGGGCGTACCGGCGACGAGCAACGTGCGGGCGGACATGGCCCCAGTCTAGGTCCGACGGCGGACTCCCGGCTCGGTGCCGCCCCTCACCCGCGCGGGGTCCGCCGCTCCCCCGCCACGCCGAGCCGCGCGACCAGCATCGACACGCCGCGCCAGCCGAGCATCAGCACGGCCAACGAGACGGCCGTGACCAGCGCGAACGTCCACGGCAGGCTGCCGGTGAACCCAAACCTCAGCAACAGTCCGACCACCACCGACCCGACCACGACGGTCACGCCGGCCAGCATGCCGGCCGGAGCACCCCGAACCCACGGCGACACCCAGCCGGCGACCGCGCCGACCGCGAACGGGGCCGCGGTGCCGAGCAGCCCGAGGAGGCTGTCCGGCTCGGCGTGGCTGACCCGGCCGATCGCGGCGAACACCACCACAGCGACCAGGTCGGCCGCGAGGGCGAGGGCAGGTATCCGGGCGGGGGCCACCGAGCCAGGGTAGAACGCCCGACAAGTACGCCCCGCAGCGCCGCCGGACACGACGGCGCGCGCCTACTGCGGGATGCCGCCGAGGAACTGCGAGGTGAGCTGCACCGCGGAGCCGGACGAGCCGCCGTCGACGATCAGCGTGGCGAACGCGAGGTCGCCCCGATAGCCGACGAACCAGCCGTGCGCGCGGTTCTCCCCGTTATCCCCGGCGAACTCGGCGGTGCCGGTCTTGCCGTACACCTCGCCCTGCCCGGCGACCGCGGTCGCCGTCCCGTCGGTGACCACCGCGCGCATCATCGGGCGCAACTGGTTCAGCACGGCCGGGTCCGGCGCGGTCGGCGCCGTCAGCGTCTCGGTGGGCCGGTCGGCGATCAGTTGCGGCGTCACCGGGGCTCCCTTGGCCACGGTCGCGGCCATCAGCGCCATGCCGAACGGGCTGGCCAGCACGTCGCCCTGGCCGAAGCCGTCCGAGGCGCGCTGCAGGTCGTCGGTGGCCGGTTCGATCGTGCCGGTCACGGTGGTCAGGCCGGGGATCCGGTAGTCGGCGCCGAAGCCCAGCGCCAGGGCGGCGGCGGGCAGCGCGTCCGGCGTGAGGCCGAGCGCGAGCCGGGAGAACGTGGTGTTGCAGGACTTCGCGAACGCCTGGATCAGCGGCACGGTGCCGAGCGCGAAGCTGTCCTCGTTCGGGATCGTCCGCCCGTCGATGACGGTGGTGCCCGGGCACTCCTGCGGCGTCTGCGGCGTGATCTTTCCGCCGGCCAGCGCCGCGTACGCCGTCGCGATCTTGAAGGTGGAGCCCGGAGGATAGCGACCGGACAGCGCGATCGGCCCGGCCGCGTTGGCCGCGTCGTTCTGCGCGACGGCCAGCACCGCCCCGGTCGAGGGCCGGATCGCCACGATCGCCGTCTGTTTCGACTGCCCGCGCACCGCCGCCTCCGCGGCGTCCTGCACGCCCCGGTCCATCGTCAACCGCACCGGGGTGCCCGGTCCCGGCGGCGCCCCGGCCAGCGAGGCGACGGTGGCCCCGTTCGGGCCGACGGCGTCCACCGACCAGCCGGGCGTGCCACCGGTCTGGGCCTCGGTCGCGGTGCGGACCCCGGCGAGCGCCTGGGAGGCGTAGTCCGGCTCCGGGGCGAGCAGCCGGGTCGCCGAGACGAACCGGACCCCGGGCAGGTCGTGGATCTGGTCGCGGACGCCCTGGTAGTCGCTCTCGCGCAGGACGGCGACCGTGTAGGCCTGCTCCTCCGGGGTCTTCGTCGCACCGTCGGTGATCGAGGCGCGGGTGATCGCCGGGTCGATACCGGACAGCGCCCCGGCCAGCGTGCCCGCGGTCGCGGACAGGTCACCGGCCGCACGCTTGTCCAGCGTCACCGTGACGACCGGGGTCGGGGCCAGCAGCGGCGCGCCGGAGGCGTCGAGCACCGGGGCCGGGTCCGCGGTGGTGGCGCGCAGCACCGGGCGTTGCCCGTCGCCGAGTCGTGGCGCGACGACCGCCGGGGACCACGCGACCTGCCAGCCGGTGTCGTTGGCGGCCGTGTCGTCGGCGGCGGTGTCGTCGGCGGCGGTGTCGTCGGCGGCGGTGTCGTCGGCACGCTGCAGCGGCAGCGCGGTGCGGTAGGTCCAGCTGCGGTTCTGCCCCAGGTCCCAGGAGACGTCGACGTCCGCGGTGGCGCCGTCGCCCTCGGTGCGGACGTCGGCGACGTCTGCGCGCAGCGACACGGGCTTGAGCTCGTCGCGGGCCTGGCCGAGGAACGCGGTGGCGGCGGCGGGATCGCTGGTGACGGCGGCCGCGCCGGCGTCGTCACCGCTGGTCCAGGAGGTGACGAAACGTTGCGCGGCATCGTCCGGGCCGCCCCAGGGACGCACGACGGCGACGACCGCGCCGGCCACCAGCACCACCACGACCGCGATCGCCAGGAAGACCGGACGAGGCGAGGTGAGGGGGGAGCGCACGATCTTCAGTATGCCGGTCCGGGCGGCCCCGGGCGGGGCCGTCCACCGATCACCGGCGACCCGTGACCGCGTGGCCGGCGGCCCCCCGCGCGCTCGGCGGCCCCCCGCGCGCTCGGCGGCCCCCCGCGCGCTCGGCTCCGTGACGCGC
>JAKDNL010000739.1 GCA_030451825.1 Pseudonocardia sp.
CCCGCCCACGGCCCGCCCCGGCGCCCCCGGGGGGGCGGGCAACGCGGCCCCCGGCCCGCTATGCCCGCGCACGGGCAGTTAGGCGAGGTGGACGTACTCGTAGTCGAAGGGCTTGCCGTTGATGCCGTTCGACGGCGGGGCGATCCAGCCGGCGATCTTGCCGGTCTCGTAGACCGGGCGCATCAGGCTCTGCACGTGGGTCTTGTCCGCCTCGCTGGGCAGCCAGTCGTCCACGTTCTGTGCCCAGACGTCGTCCGAGATCAGGTCGCCCTTGGGGGTGACCTGGTGCTCGCGGAACAGGCCGACGTGGCGGTTGAACCCGACGTGCGGCAGGTAGACGCGATCCTCGAAGCCGAACTTCTCCAGGATCTTGTTCCAGCGCTTGAGCCCGGACTGGCAGTCCTTGACGTACTCGTTGCGCAGGTCCAGGTTCAGGGCCAGCAGCGCCGGGACCTCGTCCTGGGTGACCGCCCCGTCGCGCACCAGGTCGATCGAGAAGCCGGCCTCGGTGAGCAGGTGGTCGTCGCGCCGGCGCTCCTCCTGCCAGCGGCCCTTGAGCCCGGCGGTGAAGTAGTTCGCCGCGTTCGTGGACTGCTCGGACCCGAACAGGTCCAGCGAGACCGAGTAGTGGAAGTTGATGTATTTCTGGATCACGTTCAGCGCGATGCCGCCGTGCGGGGCGATGTCGGCGGTGTCGTGCTCGCGCATCAGCTCGCAGGTGCGGGTGACCACCCGGTCGATTCCGGTGGTGCCCACGAACATGTGGTGGGCCTCCTCCTTGAGCATGAACTCACACGTGCGCGAGAGCGGGTCGAACGCGGACTCCTTGAGCGTGCCGAGCTGGTACTTGCCGTCCCGGTCGGTGAAGTAGGTGAACATGAAGAAGGAGAGCCAGTCCGGGGTCTCCTCGTTGAACGCGCCGAGGATCCGCGGGCTGTCGAGGTCGCCGGAGTTGCGCTGCAACAGCGCCTCGGCCTCATCGCGGCCGTTGCGGCCGAAGTAGGCGTGCAGCAGGTAGACCATCGCCCAGAGGTGACGGCCCTCCTCGACGTTGACCTGGAACAGGTTGCGCAGGTCATACAGCGACGGCGCGGTCTCGCCCAGGCGGCGCTGCTGCTCGACCGAGGCCGGCTCGGTATCGCCCTGGATGACGATCAGGCGCTGCAGGTCGGCCCGGTACTCGCCGGGTACCTGCTGCCAGACCGGGTCGCCCTTCTGCTCGCCGAACGCGATCCGCCGGTCGTCGCCGCGCTCGGCCAGGAACACGCCCCAGCGGTACTCCTCCATCGCGACGTGGCCGAACTGCGCCCAGCCCTCCTTGCCGACGTCGACGGCGGTGCGCAGGTAGACGTCCTGGGTCGGCACGGCCGGACCCATCGTGACCCACCAGTTCAGGAAGTTCGGCTGCCAGGACTCCAGGGCCCGCTGCAGCTTCCGGTCTCCCGCGAGGTCGACGTTGTTGGGGATCTTCTCGCTGTAATCGATGGACATGTCTGACTCACACCCGCCTGCGGTCGAATTCGGCCTTGCGTCCCGTGCCGTACCTGCGCAGTGCGCCCTCCGGCCCGGAGGCGTTCGGACGCACGAAGATCCAGTTCTGCCATGCGGTGAGCCGGGAGAAGATCCGCGACTCCATCGTCTCCGGCCCGACGAAGCGGTGGTTGGCCTCCATCCCGGTCAGCGCGTCCGGCGAGAGCGAGGCCCGCTCCTCGAGCATGATCCGGACCTCGTCGGACCAGTCGATGTCGTCCGGGGCGTCGGTGACCAGGCCCATCTCCATCGCTTCGACGGCCTGGATCCGGCGCCCGGTCTCCTGGCGCATCTTCGCGACGTGGTCGTCCCCGTCGGCTCCGGGGCCGTAGAAGCGCGACCCCAGCCGGGACAGGCCGTTCGACATCGGGAACGTGCCGAAGTTGGACTCCGAGAGCATGATCTGGGCCTCGTCGCCCTGCTCGCTGTCGTCGTCATCGAGGGTCCCGTCGAGCATGTACTGCCGGTCGCAGGCAAGGGCCAGCTCCAGCAGCGCCCCGGCGAAACACGAGCCCGGCTCGATCAGCGCGATCAGCGAGCGGGACGTGACGTCGAGCCGCTTGAGGACCCGCTTGAAGTAGTGCCGGATCTCGTTGACCAGCCAGTCGTCCTTGCTGTGCGCCTCGATCACCCGCTCCATCGCGAGCGCGTCCTCGACCTCGCCGCGGGTCCGGATGATCCAGGTGCCCAGCTCCAGCTCGTTGGCGCGCAGCCGCAGGATCAGGTCGTCGAGCTCGCGGGTCATGGCCAGCGGCCAGAAGTCCGCACCCAGCTCGTGCACCCGCTCCAGCGACTCCGGGACGCCGCCGTCCGGGCCGTCCACGGTGATCTCCACCAGGCCCTGGTCGCGGTCGAACGTGGCGTGCACGTGCCTGTAGTCGATGCCGGTGTCGGTCTCGGTGCGCTGCAGCGGTGGCAGCGCGATGCCGGTGGCGTCGGTGGGACGGCCGGACGCCGCGGCGGCCGCCTCGGCGCGCTCGCGCACCGTCTCGTCCCAGGAGCGCTTCGGGATCACCTCGTCGACGAGGCGCCACTCCACGGCCTGCTTGCCGCGGATCCCCTCGGACTTGGTGGCGAACACGTCGGCCCGGTCCTTGCGGACCCGGCGCTTGTCGGTGACCCGGGTCAGCCCGCCGGTGCCGGGCAGCACGCCCAGCAGCGGCACCTCGGGCAGCGCCACGGTGGAGGAGTTGTCGTCGATCAGCAGGATCTTCTCGCAGGCCAGCGCCATCTCGTAGCCGCCGCCGGCCGCGGTGCCGTTCACCGCGGCGATCCAGGTCTGGCCGGAGTGCGCGGTCGCGTCCTCGATGCCGTTGCGGGTCTCGTTGGTGAACTTGCAGAAGTTCACCTTCCACG
>JAKDNL010000128.1 GCA_030451825.1 Pseudonocardia sp.
GGTCCTACGGGTCGCCCCGGCCGCCTACGCCCCCCACGGCCGGCGCTAACCTGGTTCCCCTTTCCGGGGTCGACGAGGAGGTGCCCGGCGTGCCGAAGGTGATCGGTGGTTCGCTCGTCGCACACCGCAGCGAGGTGCGGGCCCGGGTGTTCGCGGCGTTGCGCGAGCAGCTCTACGAGCGCGGCTTCGACTCCGTGACGCTGTCCGGGATCGCCGCCGCCGCGGGCGTCGGGCGCACCTCGATCTACAACCACTTCCCGGACCGGCAGTCGTTGCTGGTCGCGTTCGTCGAGCACGAGGCGCAGCGCTACGTGACCGACCTCGACCTCGGTCTGGCCGTGGCCGCCTCCCCCACCGAGCGCCTCGCCGTGTTCGCCCGCATGCAGCTGCAGCGGCTCTCGGAGTTCCACCTGCCGCCCGGGCAGGCGCTGGCCGGGACGCTGGACCCGTCCGCGTACCGGCGGATCGCCGCGCACGCCGACCCGATCACCGGGCGGCTGTCCGAGATCGTCGCGGACGGCGTGGCGGCCGGCGAGATGGCCGCCGGGGATCCGGAGGTACTGGTCGCGATGGTGTCCTCGGCACTGTCCGCCCGTCAGATCGTGGACGTCCCGGCGGACGAGCAGTCCGCGTCGATCGAGTCCGCGGTCGCGGTCGTGCGCCGGATGGTGGCGCCGCCCCAGACGGTGTCGCCGGAGTTCGGCGAAGGCTAGCCTTACCCGACGTGGTGCCCTAGCATCGATCTGACACACTGTCAGGACGATCCGGAGGGGTGCACGTGACGGGTACCGAGAACGTTCCGCTGTCGATCAGCTTGCGTCAGGCCACGATGGCCGTGCACGAACGGGCCCACCACTCCACCTACATGGCCGCCCTGCTGGGCGGGCACCTGCCGCTGGACGGCTACACGCTGCTCGCCGAGCAGTACGGCGCGATCTACGGCGCGCTGGAGGCGGCCTCGGACACCCTGGCCGACGACCCGGTGGCCGGTCCCTTCGTGATCGACGAGCTGCGCCGGCTGCCCGGCCTGCACGCCGACCTGGACGCGCTCGACAGCGGCATCCCGCGGATCCTTCCGGCGACCCACGCCTACACCGACCGGCTGCGCACCGCCGCGGGCGACCCGCAGCTGTTCGTCGCGCACCACTACACCCGCTACCTGGGTGACCTGGCCGGCGGTCAGATGGTCGGCAAGTTGCTGATGCGCACCTACGGCATCACCGGACCCGGCGCGCTGTTCTACGACTTCGGAGCGCTCGGCAGCCCGTCGGTGTTCCGCAGCCGCTACCGGGCGCTGCTCGACGCCGCGCCGTGGGACGAGGTCGCCCGCGCCCGCGTCGCCGACGAGGCCGTGCACGCGTTCGAGCTCAACATCGCGGTGCTCACCGAGCTGGCCGACGAGGTCGGGGGCGGTCTGGCGGCCTGAGCGCCCCGTACACTTCACGGGTCCTTGCTCGACTACCCCGTCAGGAGTACGCGGTGACCGCCACCGAGACGTCCGAGCGGTCGTCGACGGCTCCGGCCCCGTCTTCGGGGAGCGACCCGGGCGAGCTGGAGACCTGCCGGCGCGTGCGCGCGCAGGTCGACGAGCTGCCCACCGAGCACCCGGACGCGGTCGCGGTGCGCCGGGCCACGGCCGGGATCTGGAAGTCGCTGAAGCTGCGCCGCCGCGCCGACAAGCGCCGCGAGATCACCGAGAACGACGCCGCCGTCACCGCGGCGACCGCGACCGGCGCGACCGGCCGGATCGACGACGAGACCCGCGGCATCCCGCTCGTGTCCACCGCTGCCGGGGCCACCGCCGGGGTCCTGCGTGCGGCGCGCGGATGCTACGTCTGCAAGCAGCGCTTCACCGTCGTCGACGCGTTCTACCATCAGCTCTGCCCGAGCTGCGCCGCGACGAACCACCGCCACCGCGACGCCCGGGCCGACCTGACGGGGAAGCGCGCGCTGCTCACCGGCGGCCGCGCGAAGATCGGCATGTACATCGCGCTGCGGCTGCTGCGCGACGGCGCGCACACCACGATCACCACCCGCTTCCCGCGCGACGCGGCCCGGCGGTTCGCCGCGCTGCCCGACAGCCCGGAATGGCTGCACCGGCTACGGATCCTCGGGGTGGACCTGCGCGACCCCGGGCAGGTGGTCGCGCTGGCCGACGACGTCGCCGGGCAGGGACCGCTGGACATTCTGGTCAACAACGCGGCGCAGACCGTGCGCCGCTCCGCGGGCTCCTACTCGTCCCTGGCCGAGGCCGAGCGGGCTCCGCTGCCGGCCGGGCCGTTGCCGGAGATGGTCACGTTCTCGGCCGCCGCGCGACTGCACCCGGCCGCGTTGACCGGGGTGCTCGACGGCGCGCCCGTATCCCCGGAGTTCGGGGCCGACCTGGCCGCCCTGGCCACCACCGCGCGCAGCGCCTCGCCGGAGCGGATCGCCGCGGGCACCGCCGTCGACGCCGGCGGGCTGTTGCCGGACACCGCCGTCGCGAACAGCTGGGTCGACCACGTCGAGCACGTGGACCCGCTCGAGCTGCTCGAGGTGCAGCTGTGCAACCAGACGGCGCCGTTCATCATGATCAGCCGCCTGCGCCCGGCGATGGCCGCATCGAGGGCGCGGCGCAAGTACGTGGTCAACGTGTCCGCGATGGAGGGCGTGTTCGGCCGCGGCTACAAGGGGCCGGGCCATCCGCACACGAACATGTCGAAGGCAGCGCTGAACATGCTCACCCGCACCAGCGCTCAGGAGATGTTCGACGCCGACCGGATCCTGATGACGGCCGTGGACACCGGCTGGATCACCGACGAGCGTCCGCACGCGATGAAGCTGCGCCTGGCCGAGGAGGGGTTCCACGCCCCGCTCGACCTCTCCGACGGCGCGGCGCGGGTGTATCACCCGATCGTCGCCGGTGAGACGGGCGAGGACCTGCACGGCTGCTTCCTCAAGGACTTCAACCGATCCTCATGGTGAACCGTGGCTGACCCGTCCGGATGGTGAATCCGGGTCGGGACTGAAGCAGGCCGTGCACGGATATCGCTGCCCCGACGACGATATCCGCGCACGACCCGGGCTGGACCGGTCGGGCGCCGCCGGTTCTGTCGGAGGTCGCCGATAGCGTGCGGAGCGTGCTGGAACTGCATCGGGCCGAACGCGCGGACACCCTCGTGGACGCGCTCGCCGGTGTGCTCTCCGGACCGTCGGCGGATCCGTTCGCGCCCGAGGTGGTGGCGGTGCCCGAGCGGGGCGTGGAGCGCTGGCTGGCCCAGCGGCTCTCGCACCGGCTCGGCGCGGGCGCCGGTACCGGCGGGGTGTGCGCGAACGTGCTGTTCCCGGCCCCGGCGGGGCTGCTCGGCGATGTCGTCGACACCGTCACCGGCACCGACCCCGACGACGACCCGTGGGCACCCGGCCGGGCGGTCTGGCCGCTGCTCGAGCTGATCGACGCCGCCGTGGGCTCCGGCGACGACCGGTTCACCGGCCTGGCCGCGCACCTGGAGCGCGGCGGGCTCGGCCGCCGCTACGCCCTGGCCCGCGCGCTGGCCGGGTTGTTCGGCTCCTACGCCACGCACCGGCCGTCGTTGCTGCGCGCCTGGCAGGCCGGGCAGGACCGCGGCCCCGCCGACCTCGCCTGGCAGCCCGAGCTGTGGCGACGGCTGCGGTCCGGCCTCGGCGTCCCGGGGCCGGCCGAGCGGCTCGACGCCGCGGTCACCGCGTTGCGCGACGGCGCCGATCCGGGTCCGCTCCCCGCCCGGCTGTCGCTGTTCGGGCCGACCAGGCTGGCAGCCGAGCACCTGGCCGTGCTGGAGGCGCTCTCGGCGCACCGGGACGTCCATCTCTGGCTGCCGCACCCCTCCCCCGTCATGGGGGACGGCGTGCGCACCGACCGGCGCGCCGTCGGCTGGCCAGGATCCTGCCGGACAGGCGCGGAGCCGCCGGCCCGAGCCGACGACGGCAGCGCCCGCCTGGTGCGGCACCCGCTGCTGCGCTCGCTCGGCCGCGACGTGCGTGAGCTGGCGCTGCGGCTGCCCGCGGGCCCCGGGGTGCGCGACACCCACCACGAACCCGAGCCGCGCGACGGACGGGAGAACGGGTCCGGGCCCACGCTGCTGCGCCGGTTGCAGCATTCGCTGCGCGAGGACACCCCGCCGATGCCGCCCGAGCAGCGTCCGCTGCTCGACACGGGCGACCGCAGCGTCGTGCTGCACACCTGCCACGGACCGGACCGGCAGGTCGAGGTGCTGCGCGAGGCACTGCTCGGCCTGCTCGCCGCCGATGCGGACCTCGAGCCCCGCGACATCGTGGTGATGTGCCCGGACATCGAGGTGTTCGCCCCGCTGATCACCGCGTCGTTCGGGCTCGCCCCGGACCCGGTGGCCGGCCCCGGCGACCAGCAGGCCGGACCGTCGCGCGAGGAGCTGCATCCCGGGCACCTGCTACGGGTCCGGCTGGCCGACCGCGCGCTGCGCCAGGCGAACCCGCTGCTGGGGACGGTGTCGACGCTGCTGGAGCTGGCCGGGTCGCGGCTGAGCGCGTCGCAGGTGCTCGACCTGCTCGCGTCCACGCCGGTGCGTCGCCGCTTCCGGCTCGACGACGACGACCTGGAGCGCGTCTCCGAGCTGGTCACCGCATCGGGCGTGCGCTGGGGCCTGGACGCCGAGCACCGGCAGCCCTACAAGCTCGAGGGCGTCGAGCAGAACACCTGGCGGGCCGGGCTGGACCGGATGCTGCTCGGAGTGACGATGGCCGAGACGCCCGGCGCCCCGGCATGGCTGGGCACCGCGCTCCCGCTGGACGAGGTCGACTCCTCCGACGTCGACCTGGTCGGGCGGCTGGCCGAGATCGTCGACCGGCTCGGCACCACGCTGGACGCGCTGCGCGGCCCGCAGCCCCTGAGCGGCTGGATCACCGCGCTGACCGACGGGCTCTGGGCGCTCACCGACACCGCGCGGGCCGACGCCTGGCAGGCCGCCCAGGCGGGGTCCGAGCTGGCCGAGGTCCTGCACTCCGCGGGCCCGCAGGCCGGCACCGTCGACCTGGACCTGACCGACGTCCGCGGGCTGCTCGCCGAGCGTCTGCGCGGGCGGCCGAGCCGGGCCAACTTCCGCACCGGAACGCTCACCGTGGCCACCCTGGTGCCGATGCGCGCGGTACCGCACAAGGTCGTCTGCCTGCTCGGCTGCGACGACGGCGTCTTCCCCCGGGCCGGCGCCCCGGACGGCGACGACGTGCTGGCCCGGGACCCGGCCGTCGGCGAGCGCGATCCGCGGGGCGAGGACCGCCAGCTGCTGCTGGACGCGATCGGCTCGGCCACCGAGCACCTGGTGGTCGTGTGTTCCGGCGCCGACGAGCGTTCGGGGGCGGAGCGGCCGCCGTCGGTGCCGATCGGCGAGCTGTTCGACGCCGTCGACGCCTGTGTCCGCACCCCGACCGGGCGCTCGGCGTCGGAGGCGCTGCGCGCCCGGCACCCGCTGCAGCCGTTCGACCGGCGCAACTTCACCCCCGGCGACCTGCTCACCCCGGGCCCGTTCAGCTTCGACCGCGCGGCGCTGCGCGGCGCCGAGGCCGCCGCCCGGGAGCGCGAACCGGTGCCACTGTTCCCGGCCACGCCGCTGGCCGAGGCCGACGCCGGCGGTGCCGACGGCACCGTCGAGCTCGACGACCTCGTCGCGTTCGTCGAGCACCCGGTGCGGGCCTTCCTGCGCCAGCGGGTCCGGGTGCTGCCGCCGCAGGAGAACGCCGAGCCCGACGACGCGCTGCCGGTCGAGCTGACCGGCCTGGACACCTGGAAGATCGGTGACCGGCTGCTCGCGGACCGGATCGCCGGTGCACCGCCGCAGACCGCGGCACGGGCCGAGACGCTGCGCGGTGACCTCCCGCCCGGCGGGATCGGGCACCGCGTGCTCTCCGAGGTCGGGCAGAACGTGGAGCCGCTGGTCGCCGCGGCCGCCGCCGTCCGGACCGGGGAGCCCGGCTCGCAGGACCTGATGGCATCACTGACCGACGGCATCGGGGTCGCCGGGACGGTCCCCGGGATCCACGGCGACACGGTGGTCCGGGTGGAGTACTCGCGGCTCAAGGCCAAGCACCGGCTGCGGGCCTGGGTGCAGCTGCTCGCGCTCACCACCGCGCACCCGGACCGCCGGTGGACGGCGGTGACGGTCGGGCGCGGCAGCGGCGGCGTCGCCCGGTCCACGCTCGGCCCGGTCGAGCCGGAGCGCGCCCCGGGGCTGCTCGCCGACCTGGTCGCGCTGCGCGCCGAGGGCCTGCGCGAGCCGCTCCCGCTGCCCACCGACGCGGCGGCGGTCTACGCGCGGGCCCGGTCGAAGGGCGTCGTCGTGGCGAACGCGCTGGCCACGGCGGGCGCGGAATGGTCGAAGTTCGAGTGCGCCGAACCGGCCCACGTGTTCGTCCGCGGGCCGAAGGCACCGCTGATCCTGCGCGACGAGCCCGGCGCCGGGGCGGAGCCGACCCGGTTCGGCACGCTCGCCACCCGGCTGTGGGCGCCGTTGCTCTCCCACGAGAGGCAGGATGCGCCGTGACCGCGCTGCTGAACGCCCCCACCTTCGCCGTCGACGGTCCGCTGCCGTCCGGGACCACCGTGCTGGAGGCCAGCGCCGGCACCGGCAAGACGTACACGATCGCCGCGCTGGCCACCCGCTACGTCGCCGAGGGCGTGGCCGGCCTGGACCGGTTGATGCTGGTCACGTTCGGCCGCGACGCCACCCAGGAGCTGCGCGAGCGGGTGCGCGAGCGGCTGGTCGGCACGGAGCGGGCGCTGGCTGCGGTGCTGGCGACCGGGCGGGCGCCGGACGGGTCCGACCGGGTCGTGGCGCTGCTCGCCGAGGGCGAGCGGGCACTCGTCGAGGCGCGGCGGGATCGGCTCGCCGCCGCGTCCGCGGCGTTCGACGCGGCCACGATCGCCACCACCCACCAGTTCTGCCAGCAGATGCTGGCCGGGCTCGGGGTGGCCGCCGACAACGACCCGGACGCCGAGTTCGTCGAGCACGTCGACGACATCGTGACCGAGGTCGTCGACGACTTCTACGTGCGCAAGTACGCCTCCGCCTCGGCCGGGCGGCCGGTGTTCACCCGCGCCGAGGCGCTCACCCTGGCCCGCCGTGCGGTCGCCGACCCGCAGGCCGAGCTCGAGCCCCGCGACGCCGACCCGGCCTCGCCGGCCGCCGTCCGGTACGGGTTCGCGATCGCCGTCCGCCGCGAGGTCGAGGCGCGCAAGCGGCGGCTGCGCGTCTACAGCTACGACGACATGCTCTCCCGCCTCGCCGCGGCGTTGCGCGACCCGGACCGCGGCCCCGCGGCCCGGGACCGGCTGCGGTCGCGGTTCTCGGTGGTGCTGGTCGACGAGTTCCAGGACACCGACCCGCTGCAGTGGGAGATCCTGCGCCGCGCCTTCCACGACGACCCGGACGCCCCGCCCGCCGCCCGCAGCACCGACGGCGACGACCCGGCCCGGGCGCTGGTGCTCATCGGCGACCCGAAGCAGGCGATCTACGCCTTCCGCGGCGCCGACGTGCACAGCTACCTCGACGCGGCGAAGGCCGCCTCGGGCAAGCAG
The DNA here is from genome assembly GCA_030451825.1 of Pseudonocardia sp. Classification (GTDB taxonomy): domain Bacteria; phylum Actinomycetota; class Actinomycetes; order Mycobacteriales; family Pseudonocardiaceae; genus Pseudonocardia. Next base: position 7,568 of record JAKDNL010000128.1, read on the forward strand.
ACCCTGGAGACCAACCGGCGCAGCGACGCCGACCTGCTCCGCGCGCTGGAGGGCGTGTTCGACGGGGCCGCCCTGGGCGACCCCGAGATCGTCGTGCACCCGGTCCAGGCGCACCACACCGGACGCCGGCTCTCCGGCACGGCGCAGGACGCGTCGCTGCGGCTGCGGGTCGTCGACCGGGACCGGCTCGAGCTCACCGGCCGCCGGCTCGGGCGTGCACCCGGCGCCCGCGAGGTCGTCGCGCGCGACGCCGCCACCGACCTGTCCCGGCTGCTCGACGGCTCCGCCACCTACGACGGGGCGTCGCTGCGCCCCGGCCAGGTGGCGGTCCTGGTGCGCACGAACGCCCAGGGTGTCCTGGTCCGCGACGCCTGCACCGAGGCCGGGGTCCCGGCCGTGCTCACCGGTAGCACCAGCGTGTTCACCACCCCGGCCGCACAGGACTGGCTGACCCTCCTCGAGGCGGTGGAGCAACCCCAGCGGTCGCTGCGGCTGCGGGCCGCGGCGCTCACCCGGTTCGTCGGGCACACCGTCGAGGCGCTGTGCGGCCCCGAGTCCGACCGGCTGGTCGACGCGCTCGGCGCGAACCTGCGGATCTGGCACACCGTGCTGGCCGAGCGCGGCGTCGCCGCGATGGGAGAGGCGGTGTTCGCCCGGTACGGCCCGACCGAACGCCTGCTCTCGCGCCCGGACGGCGAACGCGACCTCACCGACGTGCGCCACGTCGGGCAGGCGCTGCACTCGGCCGCGCTGGAACGCCATTTCGGACCGACCGCACTCACCGAGTGGCTCCGGCACCGGATCGGCGAGGCGCACCGGGACACCTCGGCGGAGCGGAGCCGGCGCCTGGAGTCCGACGCGGACGCCGTCCAGATCGTCACCGTGCACCGGTCCAAGGGCCTGGAGTTCCCGGTCGTCTACCTGCCCTTCGCCTGGGACCGCTGGGTCCCCGACGGCCCGGACGTGCTGCTCTACCACGACACCGTCCCCGACCCGACCGGCCCAGACTCGACCGGCAACGGTTCCGGCCGGACCGCACAGCGCCGGCTGCTCGACATAGGCGGAACCACCGGCCCGGACCGCCGGGAGCGGATCGCCAAGCACCAGGCCGAGGAGGCCGGCGAGGACCTGCGCCTGCTCTACGTGGCGCTGACCCGGGCCTGCAGCCAGGTCGTCACCTGGTGGGTCCCGGCCACGACGACGGCGTCGTCGCCGCTGCACCGGATGCTCGTCGGACGCCCCGGGCCGGGCCGGCAGCCGGGCGCCGCGGTGTCGGTACCCGGCGACGCGAACGCCGTCGCGGCCTTCCGGGAGCACCTCGGCCCGTACGGGGTCGCCGTCGAGACGCTGAGCGACCGGGAACCGGTGCCGGCACCGGGGGGTGTGGCCGAGGTGGTGCCCGAGGTCGCGGTGTTCCGCCGCACCCTGGACACCGCGTGGCGGCGCACCTCCTACACCGCGCTCACCGCGCAGGCGCACGCCACGCACGGCGCCGCGTCGGCCGCGGTGACCGGCGCCGACGAGCCGGATACCGGCACCGCCGCGCCCGGCGTGTTGACCGAGCCCGAGCGCGAGGGCGTCGTCGACGAGCCCGACGCCGCCCCCGCCGCGACCGGGCCCGCCGTACCCACCGGGAGCGCCCGGGCCGTCGACGGCGCCGCGGGGCCCGACCCGGCGACCGTCGCGTCGCCGATGGCGGACCTGCCGCTCGGGGCGGCGTTCGGCACGCTCGTGCACGCGGTGCTCGAGCACGTCGACACCACGGTCGCGACCGGCGACGACGGCCTGCGCGCCGAGCTCGTCGCCCGCACCGCGACCGAGCTGCGCCGCCAGCCCGCGGACGTCGACCCCGACCAGCTCGCGGACGCCCTCGTCCCGGTGCTGCGCACCCCCCTGGGTGCGCTCGCCGGCGGGCGCTCGCTGGCCGAGGTCGCCCCGCACGACCGGCTCTCCGAGCTGGACTTCGAGCTGCCGCTGTGCGGCGGCGACACCCCGTCGGGGCGGCTGAGGTTGGCCGGGCTGGCGGCCGCGGTACGCCGGCACCTCGGCCCCGGCGACCCGCTGCACGGCTACGCCGACCACCTGGACGCCCCCGACCTGGCCGGCCAGCCGCTGCGCGGCTACCTCACCGGCAGCATCGACTCGGTGCTGCGGGTCGACGGGCGCTTCCTGATCGTCGACTACAAGACGAACTGGCTGGGGCCGCACGGACCCGCCGGGCGGGAGCCGCTGACCGCGGCGCACTACACGTTCCCAGCCCTGACCGCGGCGATGGTCGAGGCGCACTACCCGCTGCAGTCCCTGCTCTACGCCGTCGCGCTGCACCGCTACCTGCGCTGGCGGGTGCCCGGCTACGACCCGGACGAGCACCTCGGCGGCGTCGGGTACCTGTTCCTGCGGGGCATGTGCGGGCCCGCCACCCCGGTCACCGGCGACGGAGCGCTCGCCGCCCCGTGCGGGGTGTTCGCGTGGCGACCGCCCGCCGCGCTGGTGACCGAGATGTCCGACCTGCTGGCCGGAGGGACGTCGTGACCGCACCGCCCACGGGTACCGCGACCCCGGCCCCGGACGCCGCGCCCGCGCCCGCCGCGCAACCCGAGCGCGACCCCTACGGCCCGCGGGCCGCGCGCACCGCGACCGGTGTGCTGGCCGCCTTCAACGAGGCCGACGTGCTCGCCCCCGGCGACGTGCACGTGGCCCGTCGCCTGGCCCGGCTCGGCGGGCGCGGCGACCCGACCGGCCCGGCCGGGGGCCCGGGCGCCGTCCCGGCCACATCCGAGGGGGCCGAGCCCGAGCCGGTGGTGCTGGCCGCGGCGCTGGCCGTGCGGGCGATCCGCAACGGGTCGGTCTGCGTGGACCTGTCGACCGTCCGCTCCACCGCCGCGGCCGAGGGCGAGGTCGCGGTGGACGTCACCGGCCTGCCGTGGCCCGAGCCCGTCGCATGGCGGGCGGAGTGCACGGCGAGCCCGCTGGTCGCCGACGGCGACGCCGCACCGCCCGGCCGCCCGCTGCGCCTGGTCGGTGATCTGCTCTACCTGGAGCGGTACTGGCAGGAGGAGGAGCTGGTCCGGACCCAGTTCGAGGCCCGGTCCGGGCCGGTCGCCGCGGTGGACCCGGCGCGGCTGCGGGCCGCGTTGGACCGGCTCTTCGGCCGGCCCGGCGCCGAGCGCCAGCGCCTCGCCGCCGCCGTGGCGGCGCTGCGCCCGATCAGCGTCATCGCCGGTGGACCGGGCACCGGCAAGACCACCACGGTCGCCCGGCTGCTCGCGCTGCTGCACGACCTGCACGACGCCCAGGGCCCGGCTGGCCAGGCCCAGCCCGGACAGGGACAGCCCGGCCGGCCCCCACTGCGGGTCGCGCTCGCCGCACCGACCGGCAAGGCGGCGGCCCGGCTGACCCAGTCCGTCGCCGACGCGGTGACCGACATGCCCGAGGGCGAGGGCGCCCGGCTGAACCGCGCGGCCGCCTCCACCCTGCACCGCCTCCTCGGGTCGCGCGGCTCGTCCGGCCGGTTCCGCCACCACCGCGGCAACCGGCTCCCGCACGACGTCGTCGTGGTCGACGAGACGTCGATGGTCTCCCTGACGATGATGGCCCGGTTGCTCGACGCCGTCCGGCCCGACGCCCGCCTGGTGCTGGTCGGCGACCCCGAGCAGCTGGCCTCGGTCGAGGCGGGCGCGGTGCTGGGCGACCTGGCCTACGCGGACGGCGCGCGGGAGCCGGAGCTGCAGGCCGCGCTGCTCGCGTGCGGGGCGTTCCGGGCCGACCGCCGCCCGAACCCCACCGGCGGCCCGAACCGCACCGGCGATCGGGGCCCCGCCGGCGGGCCGGGCGCCTCCGGCCCCGGCGAGCCGTGCGAGCCGTGGACGGTCCGGCACGGCGTGGTGCGGCTGAAACCGAACAGGCGGTTAGCGGGGGCGAAACCCGAGTTAGCCCCCCCGGTGCAGCCCGACGCGCCCGACCGGGCGATGGAGCTGCTGCGGGCCGGGTCGGCGGAGCTGTCCTTCGTCGACGCCGACCCGGCGGAGGTCTCGCAGGACCGGCTCGCGGCGCTGCGCGAGGACGTCGTGCGAGCCGGGAGCGACCTGATCGGCGCGGCGGTCGACGGGAACGACGAGCAGGCCCTGCGGGTGCTCGACCAGCACCGCCTGCTCTGCGGGCACCGGCGTGGCCCGCACGGCGTGGCCCGCTGGACGGCCGAGGTCCAGAACTGGCTAGCCGCCGCCCGTCCCGGTTACGACGCCGCGGGTCCCTGGTACCCGGGCCGCCCGCTGCTGATCACCGCGAACGACTACGACCTCGGACTGTTCAACGGCGACACCGGCGTCGTCGTCCGGACCGCGGAAGGACGTCGCGCGGTGTTCTCCCGTGAGGGGGTGCCCACCGGGTTCGAGCCCGCCCGCCTCGGAGCGGTCGGCACGGTCTACGCGATGACGGTGCACCGCAGCCAGGGCAGCCAGTTCAACCGGGTCACCGTGGTGCTGCCGCCACCGGACTCGCCGCTGATGACCCGCGAGCTGCTCTACACGGCGGTGACGCGCGCGCAGACGGCGGTGCGGGTGATCGGGACCGAGGCCGCGGTGCGGGCCGCGATCGCCCGTCCCGCCGGTCGTGCCAGCGGGCTGCGGGGTCGGCTGGGCCGGGCCTGACCGGGCCTGGTCCGCGGCACCACCGGACTACGCGGTTGGCTGCTTCAGCTCCACGAACAGCGCATGCGAGTCGTTGTCGCCGATGTTCTCGCCGATGTGGGACTGGGCCGGTACCCAGCCGGCGTCGTGGGTCACCTTCTCGATCTCCACGGTGCGCCCGTCGAGGGTCAGCCGTCGCCGGAACGTCGCCAACGGGATGATCACCATGTCCGGATGCTGGTGCAGGTGGGTCCGGTCACCCGGACGGTCGCGGTACTCGAGCACCCGGACCCGCTCGTTCTCGAAGACCACCGAGTACAGCTCGGGGTCTGTGATGACCGGGTCCGCGTCCATGACCACTCCTGCGTGGGCAGTGAAGTACCATAACGAACAGTAAAGTACCATGATAGGCGTGTCAACGGACCCGTACCTGCAGACCGGCCGCCGCAACCAGAAGGCCCGCACCCGCGACGCCCTCATCGACGCCGCCCGCGAGCTCCTCGCACAGGGCATCGAGCCCACCGTCGAAGACGCCGCCCAGGCTGCGGCGATCTCCCGCACCACCGCCTACCGATACTTCCCGAACAAGCGCCAGCTGCTGGTCGCCGCGCACCCGGAGATCGAGCACACCTCCGTGCTGCCCGAGAACCCCCCGACCGATCCGCGGGCCCGCCTCGAGATCGTGCTGCGCGCCGCCACCGGGATCTCACTGGCCTGGGAGCCACAACTGCGCGCGACCCTGCGCCTGTCACTCGAACCCGGCCACGACCCCACCGGGCCGGTGTTGCGCCGCGGCCGCGTGATCGGCTGGATCGAAGACGCCCTGTCCCCGCTCGCCGACACCACCCCCGACCTCGACCGCCACCAGCTCGCCGTCGCGATCCGGGCGGCCACCGGCATCGAATCCCTCATCTGGCTCGTCGACGTAGCCGGACTCGCCCGGGCCGACGCCGCCCGAGCCCAGCAATGGACCGGGCTGGCACTCCTGCACGCCGCCCTCGCCGACCGGCCCCCATCCGCCTGCGAGACGTAGGCATTGCCCAGGATCGATCCCCCCGCGGAAGAGCCGTCGGTCAGCCGGACTCGCGGGCCTGGCCCTGTGCGCGCCGCCCGGCCAGGAAGGCGACGACCACGATCAGCCCTAGGCTGATCCACAGCGCGTACTCGTCCACGAGGAGCACGACGTCGACGGCGTGCTGGCCCAGGCCGTACCCGAGCCACGCGATCAGTCCGGTCATCAGCGCGGCGCCGATCGCGTCGAACAGCAGGAACACCCCCAGGCTCATCCGGCCGAGTCCGGCGAGGGCGAACACCGCGGCGGCCGGGACCCCGGGAAGCGCCGCCGCGACGACCACCAGCCGCTGTACCCAGGCCGGCCAGGACCGCACCTTCGCCACGAACCGCCGGGCCCGCTCCCCCGGAGCGAACATCCCGACGACCTTGGCCCCCCATCGCCGTCCGGCCAGCCAGAACAGCCAGTCGAACTTGATCATCCCGACGATCCCGGCGACGACCACCAGCCACAACGACGTCGCGCCGATCCGGGCGAAGGCCGCGCCCGCACCGACGGCGGACATGCTGCCGGTCACGAACTCGAGCACGACCGGGTGCGACGCCAGCAGGAACGGCCGCAGCGGGAGCGTCGCCATCAGCACCAGCAGGATCCCGAGGATCAGGCCGAGCAGGACCTTGTCGCCGCGCTGCGCCGGGCCGTCCCAGGGCAGCGCGTCCCGCCAGGTCTGCGGCGGGGTAGCGGCGAGTTCCAGGTCCCCAGCGTCGGGTTCCGGCAGGGCCCCGCCGGAACCGCCGGAACCGCCGGACATTCCCCCATCCCCGGTCGCTCGGTCTCCGCCGGTCGCTCGGTCTCCGCCGGTCGCTCGGTCTCCGC